>CAZMAZ010000137.1:0-4990 GCA_964564255.1 uncultured Clostridium sp.
CTCCCGAGCGTGGCGACAATGCCATCTACAAGATGGCTGACATCCTGCAGGATGTTCGCGCTCTGAACGAGAACGACGCTGAGGAAGGCACCGAGATCAAGGGCCTGGTTAAGATGCTGGATCCCAAGTTCAACCCCGACCACTACGAGGATGCTCGTTTCCTGGGCCGCGGCACTTGCACCACTTCTCAGATCTACTTCACCTCTCCCTCTCGCTGCGCTGTTGCTGACAGCTGCTCCATCTCCATCGACCGTCGTATGACCGCTGGTGAGACCTGGGATTCCTGCCTGCAGGAGATCCGTGATCTGCCCAACGTCAAGAAGTACGGTGACGACGTTGTCGTTTCCATGTACATGTACGATCGTCCCTCCTGGACTGGCGAAGTCTACGAGACCGAGTGCTACTTCCCCACTTGGATCAACAAGAAGGAGTCCGCACACGTTAAGGCTCTGGAAGACGCTCATATGGCTCTGTACGGCGATACCCGTACCTGCCCCAACTCCGAGATCGCTCGCGAGAAGCGCGCTGGCCGTCCTCTGACCGACAAGTGGACCTTCTCCACCAACGGTGTTGCTATCCAGGGCCGCTACGGCATTCCCTGCGTTGGCTTCGGTCCCGGTGCTGAGTCTCAGGCTCACGCTCCCAACGAGATCACCTGGAAGTCCGACCTGGTTACCTGCGCTGCTGTTTATGTTGCCGCTGTCAACCTGTACGACGAGTCCAAGAAGGTCGACGTTTACGAGTTCCGCGCTGGCAAGACCAACAACGAGATTCTGTAATCTCATCTACCACTGTTAACTGCATAGGACAGGCTTCACAGCCTGTCCTGTGTAAGTAAATTTAGTTTACCCCTTATATTTTAATATTAAAAGGAGACTACTCAAAATGGACAAGACCCTGCAGCAGTATATCGACAAGCTGAACTCTCTGAACTTCGCTGAGATGTACAACAACGACTTCTACCTGACCTGGGACAAGACTCAGGACGAGCTGGAAGCTATCTTCACCGTCGCTGACGCTCTGCGTTATATGCGCGAGAACAACATCTCCACCAAGATCTTCGAGTCCGGCTTGGGCATCTCCCTGTTCCGCGACAACTCCACCCGTACCCGTTTCTCCTTCGCTTCCGCCTGTAACCTGCTGGGCCTGGAAGTTCAGGATCTGGACGAGTCCAAGAGCCAGGTTGCTCACGGCGAGACCGTTCGTGAGACTGCAAACATGGTTTCTTTCATGGCTGACGTCATCGGTATCCGTGACGACATGTACATCGGCAAGGGCCACACCTACCAGAAGGAGTTCATGGACGCTGTTACCACCGGTAACCGGGACGGCATTCTGGAGCAGAAGCCCACTCTGGTCAACCTGCAGTGCGACATCGACCACCCCACTCAGGCTATGGCCGATATGCTGCACATCATCCACGAGTTCGGCGGCGTTGAGAACCTGAAGGGCAAGAAGATCGCTATGACCTGGGCTTACTCCCCCTCCTACGGCAAGCCCCTGTCCGTTCCCCAGGGTATCGTTGGCCTGATGACCCGCTTCGGCATGGACGTCGTCCTGGCTCACCCCGAAGGCTACGAGATCATGCCCGAGGTCGAGGAAGTTGCCAAGAAGAACGCCGAGAAGACCGGCGGCTCCTTCACCAAGACCAACTCCATGGCCGAAGCATTCAAGGATGCTGACGTTGTTTATCCCAAGTCCTGGGCTCCCTTCGCCGCTATGGAGAAGCGTACCGAGCTGTACGGCAACGGCGACATGGAAGGCGTTAAGAAGCTGGAGAAGGAACTGCTGGCTCAGAACGCCGAGCACAAGGATTGGTGCTGCACCGAAGAGCTGATGGCTACCACCCACGACGGCAAGGCTCTGTACATGCACTGCCTGCCCGCCGACATCAACGACGTTTCCTGCGTTGATGGCGAGGTCGAGGCTTCCGTCTTCGATCGCTACCGTGATCCTCTGTACAAGGAAGCTTCCTTCAAGCCGTACATCATCGCTGCTATGATCTTCCTGGCCAAGGTCAAGGATCCTCAGGCTACCCTGAAGGCTCTGGAAGAGCGTGGCACCGCTCGTTGGTTCCAGAAGTAAGATTCTTTCGCAGGATCTCTGAAATCTAACCATACCAGGCCCGTACACCCCCGCTCAGGGCTGTGTGCGGGCCTTTGGTCTTTCCAAACAACTATTATATTGAGGTGTAACTATTATGGGCAAGCGTATCGTTATCGCTCTGGGCGGCAACGCCCTGGGCAGCAATCTGCCTGAGCAGATGGAGGCCGTCAAGACCACTGCCAAGGCTATTGTTGACCTGATCGAAGAAGGCCATGAGGTCATCGTTGCACACGGCAACGGCCCCCAGGTCGGCATGATCAAGAACTCCATGGACAAGTCCATCCCCATGTCTGTTTGCGTGGCCATGAGCCAGGCTTACATCGGCTATGACCTGCAGAACGCTCTGCGGGAAGAGATGCTGGGCCGTGGCCTGAACAAGGGCGTCACCACCGTCCTGACCCAGGTCGAAGTGGACCCCGCTGACCCCGCTTTCCTGAAGCCCACCAAGCCCATCGGCGCTTTCATGACCAAGGAAGAGGCCGATGCTCTGGAAGCCAAGGGCTACAAGTGCGTGGAAGATGCCGGCCGTGGCTACCGTCAGGTCGTTGCTTCTCCCCGTCCCCAGGGCATTGTGGAGCTGGACACCATCCGCACCCTGGTGGAAGGCAACCATGTTGTCATCGCCTGCGGCGGCGGCGGTATCCCCGTGATCAAGACCGAAGGCCATCACCTGAAGGGCGCAGCCGCTGTCATCGACAAGGACTTCGCTTCCTGCAAGCTGGCTCAGCAGCTGGATGCTGACACTCTGATCATCCTGACCGCTGTCGAGAAGGTTGCGATCCACTTCGGCAAGCCCGATGTTCAGTGGCTGTCCGAGCTGACTCCCGCCACTGCACAGCAGTACATCAACGACGGCGAGTTTGCTCCCGGCTCCATGCTGCCCAAGGTTCAGGCCGCTGTCGAGTTTGCTGAGTCCAAGCCCGGCCGCACCGCTTTGATCACTCTGCTGGAGAAGGCCAAGGACGGCGTTGCCGGCAAGACCGGTACCCATATCCATCAGTAATTTCCTGTTCCCCGCCCATCGACCCTGTTCGGCGGGCGGGGAAATTTTAAAAATGGAATTGAAATGTTCACATTTTTCGTATAGAATCAGAATTGGAAATCTCAATCAGGCAGGTGTTTCACTATGATTATCCTGAAAAACGGAACGTTGATCACGCCCGAAGGGCAAAAGCGGGCCGATCTTGCCATGGATGGGGACAAAATTGCCAAAATTCAGGCATGTCTGACTCCTTCTGAAAACGATACCGTCGTGGATGTGTCCGGTTGCATCGTCTTCCCCGGATTCATTGACGGCCATACCCACCTGGACCTGGTCAATGCACTGGGGCACACTGCTGACAATTTTGAAACCGGGACCCGGGCCGCTGTCTGCGGCGGC
This sequence comes from uncultured Clostridium sp., assembly GCA_964564255.1. Classification (GTDB taxonomy): domain Bacteria; phylum Bacillota; class Clostridia; order Oscillospirales; family CAG-272; genus CAG-448. The sequence goes on from CAZMAZ010000137.1 coordinate 3,488, forward strand.
ACCACCACATGCATGGACTTTGCTTCCCAGGAAAAGGGAGATACGCTGGTCCATACCATGCAGGTTTGGAAGGATCTTGCTCAAAATGTCAGCTGCAACTACGGCATCCACATGTCCATCGCCGACTGGAATGAACGCACCAAAGCAGAAATTCAGACCATGCGTGACGAGGGCATCACCACATATAAGACCTATATGGCCTATGACTTCAGCCTGAACGACGTGGAGACCATGGAAGTTCTGGAAGCGCTGAAAAGCGTCGGCGGCATTTGCGGCGTTCACTGCGAGAACGGTCCGCTGATCCCCGCACTGCAAAAGAAACTTCTGAGCGACGGCATCACCGGCCCGGAAGGGCATCCGCTGAGCCATCCCGCCGAAGTGGAAGCAGAAGCCATCAATCGGCTGTGCTATCTGGCCCAATTGGTGGATGCACCGGTACATATCGTGCATCTTTCCAGCAAATTGGGACTGGAAGAAGTTCGTGCCGCCCGGAAGCGGGGCCAGACGGTCTATGCAGAAACCTGCCCGCAGTATCTGCTGCTGGATGACAGCGTTTATGCCCGGCCCGACGGCGCCAAGTTTGTCATGAGTCCTCCGCCCAGAAAGCCCGAGGATGTTGCAGCCATCCGGCAGGCCGTAATTGACGGTGAAATCGGCACCATTGCCACCGATCACTGCCCCTTCAATTATTCTCTGAAGAAGTCTCAGGCGGAAAAAGGCTTCCATTGCATCCCCGGCGGCGCTCCCGGTGTAGAGCATCGGCCCACGCTGATGCTGACCAGCTTCCGTCAGGAACTTTCTTATGAGCAGCTGAACAAGCTGATGAGCGAAAACGTCGCAAAACTTTTCCATCTCTACCCCCGCAAGGGTGCGCTTCTTCCCGGCTCCGATGCCGATATTGCCGTGTGGGACCCGAACTGTGCCTGGACCATTTCCGCCGAAAACCAGCATCAGAATGTCGATCACACGCCTTATGAAGGCTTCCGGGCCACGGGCAAAATGAAGTATGTCTACGTCAACGGCCAACTTGCCGCAAAAGACGGCGAGCCCACCGGCGTAATCGCAGGTCGGTTCGTCCGCACAGAAACCTAATCAATTCAATCAAAGGAGATTTTTAAAATGAGCAATCTTGCAATCAACACCCCCAATGCCCCCGCAGCCATCGGCCCCTACTCCCAGGCCATCCAGGCCGGCGATACCATCTATGTTTCCGGTCAGCTTCCCATCGATCCTGCCACCGGCGCTTTTGCAGGCGAGGATATCAAGTCCCAGACCCGTCAGAGCCTGACCAACATGCGCAACATCCTGCTGGAGGCCGGCACCGACATGTCTGCCGTTGTCAAGACCACCGTTCTGCTGTCTGACATCGCCAACTTCGCCGCAATGAATGAAGTTTACGCCGAGTTCTTCACCGCTCCCTTCCCCGCCCGTGCTGCTTTCCAGGTCGCTGCCCTGCCCAAGGCCGCTCTGGTCGAAATCGAGTGCGTCGCTGTGAAGTAAGTC
>CAZMAZ010000138.1:0-4928 GCA_964564255.1 uncultured Clostridium sp.
AGGGCTATGCCCGCATAGTGACAACCACCAGCTTCGCTGGTGGATGTGTTCATTGGTGGAGGCGAGGGGAGTCGAACCCCTGAAATATCACTAAAAAACGGCTTAATCATGCGGTTTACTGTATTCTGTGTGCAATTCCGTGTGCAAATCTGTTCTCATAGTGCGGAAATATTCGTCCATTTTTTCCGCGTACTCGTCTACTCTATTCTGCATTGTATGGAGATAAACAGTCTGGAGCATGTTGTCTGTTGCGTGGCCCATGCGATTTTGGTTGTACTTATTTGGCATACCAAGCGCCATACCTACAGACGCAGACGCATGGCGCAATGCGTGGAATTTATAATGCGGGAGATTGTTCGCGGAAAGGAGTGCAGCGAAATCCTTTTCCATGATACTTATGGTAGAATGAATAATGAAGTTATCTGTGTGCGGTTGTGCGTCAATAAGTTCTTTAATTTCAGACGGAAGTGCTATTCTCCGATCTCCGGAGTATGTTTTTGTCCTTTTCAGCGCACGACCGCCCTCCGCTTCAACAAGAGCTTGCTTTATGTGGATAAAATCACCCTCTATGCAATCCCACGTCAGACCAAGTATCTCAGACGCACGCAGACCCATCCAAAGCGCCAGCAGAATTGGGAGTTCCGAGCGAGTCCCTTTTGCGCCTACAAGGATTTTACGAATTTCCTCATCATTTGGGATTGCGACTTCGCTCCGCTGTTTCTGCGGTAATGTAATTGCGATGTCAAATTTCCGGTCTGCTTGCCGACAGGCAGAATTAAAAAGTGCGTATGCGTTTATGACATATTTGGGCGACTTTTCTTTTGCCATCCGATTAAAAGCGGATTGCACCGCTTTTGGGGTCAGCGTGGATATCTCCATGGGCATCAGCTCTTGGAGCGTGTTCTTGCGTAGCCGCTTATACCCTAAGATTGTTGAAGGAGAGAGAATGCCGTCCTTACTGGCGATATAGTTGTCAATCGCATTGCCAACCGTCATGGACTGCTCCGGATGCTCCCCTTCCAGATAGCCAGCGCGTGCTGCAATTGCCTTTGCATGAGCCGCTACAGGGTCATCATCCGTAAAGCCACGGCGCTTCCCGCCCACCATGACCTGACAGCGCCATTTTCCGCTGGGCAGCTCTATTGGCTTCGGCTTCAATTTTGCGGCTTTCGCACGGTTCCGTTTCCGCTCCTGTTCCGTCATAGTCCGATAAACGCCTCTTTTCTCAAAAAAATATTTGAATGTTGCACGTTTGTTGCATTGACGCATTAGAACTTTTGTTCTATTATGAACTTACTTCGAGCGGGCGTAGCGGACGATCCCCCAGATGATGGCGACCACGGATGCGGCGATGATAGCGAAGAAGATCCATGCGGCAACAGTCGGACTTCCGAAGCGGATCAATCCCGCGTCCGGTATGCCGGAGTCGATCAGGATGTACGCCACGAGGGCAACGGTGAGAATTGCGGCAAGGCACAGCATGATGACCATTGAGGTTTTGCGAGTGCGGAGCTGCTGGCCCTGATACTCTACCACAGTTTGCAGCCGGGAGATCTCCGCGTCCTTGTGTGCGTCATCCAGTTCCAGCGTGTGGACTTTATCGCGCAATGCGTCCGGGGTGTCCTGTGGCGGCTCGAGGTCAAACGCGCGGTCGAGGGACAGACCGGTGACCTTGCACATGGCAACGGTGTTGAACAGCTTCGGGTCTTGAAGCGCCCCGGCGAGCTGCTTATTCACAGTCGGGACAGGAACGCCGGACAAGTCTGAAAGTTCTGCATTTGTGAGTTTTTTCGCGTTTTTTGCGTCTTTTAGCTTCTCATTGAATGTATCAAAGTATGGTAGAAGATCCTGATAGGCTGGCATGTGGACACCTCCATAGCAAAATTCCCGCCGTAGCGAGTCCATTCCCTGTGGAGGGAGCGGATTCCCCGTACAGCGGTTTTCTTTCCTTTTTCTGTCTGCTACTATGAAGATGTAGCAGATCACCGGGGGATTCGAGCTGGTCTGCTATAAGCGCCCCCCTGACTGTTGCAGAGGCAGGGGGGCGCGGGTTAAACGATAGATCTAAACATGTTAGAGGTTAATTGCTTCACTCTGATTGTTTGAAAGATACTTATAGTTCCGCGGAATGCTGTTTACTTTGCTATTTGCATGGGTGACATCGAATGTAATATATTTGGCCTCATGGCTTTCGGGAGCGTCTTTATATGCAATGACCAAGTACTTAGACTTGGATTTGACATTTCGCTTCTTTGCGCTGCCTCCAATCATGGCTCCCAATGGGCCTGCAATCATAGCTCCGGCAATCGCGCCGCCTGCGCTTGAGACATACTGCTTCTGGATGTCTGTGTGCTTCATAATGGAAACATCGACCAATTTACTTTCGCCCAGAGAAAATTCCTGATTATGCGCGCTGAACAGGATTTGATTTTTCAGGAAAACCGTCTTGCATTTTGTTCCCTGCGGGAAGCTCAGACCGTATGCGTGATCGAGCTTTACACGACAGATATAGTTTTCTTTGCCGTATTGCTTCATTAATTTAGCTGTTTGGACGGATGTTACAAGCGCATAAACAATGACAAGAACAAATACAGCTGCCAGAACAAATACTTCCATTCCGATCCTTCTCTCTCGATTCTATTCCCACGCCACGCGGCGATTTGGGTTGATAAGTAACCAACAGTTATGATATACTTAGGAGGGCGAAAGTGTGATAAAAACGGACAATACGGCGCTTGCGCCCGAAATTAAGAAACTCAAATATGAGATTATTCAGAAGATATCTATGCTATCAGGCCATGATTGCGCGGAGGTATGCGCAGAGCTTTTAGAGCGCGGAGTACTCATGAAAAAGGTGGACAGCAAATGAGCAAAGATTATTTAGCGTTTTTAGATAAAATTATGACAGATGGTATCACTGTAAAGAACCAAAACTATGAGATCATCTGTCTACTGAAAGAAATATCAAAAAAGATGGATCAATGCATTACGGCTTCAAAAGCTGGATCATCACAGCGGCAACAGCCGCAATCGCGGCTACACTCGAAATGCAGCAAGTCACGATAAAACGTCTTGTTTCTTGCCGATCCTTTTTCTTTTGCTTTTCGATATCCGCGAACCATGCGTCACGTTCCATTTTTGTTCGAACTGGGTCTTTCGGATTAGTCGGGAAAAACGCCGGCATTACTTTTCCCCCCGAACTTTTGCCTGAATCTTTTTATTGACAACATCAAGTATGGCGTAAAGCGTGTCCATATCATCAGTATTTTCTGTTGCGGCAATCAAGGCTTCTTTGCTGATCTCTCCCATCTGGGGGAGGTCTTTTTTTATGCCCTGCTTCTCCCGCTCGGCCTCGGAGAAAAACCCCTTTTCATAATCGCTGATCGCTTTTCTGACCAGTTTTTCCTTTTCTGCTTGCGGTTTTGAGCCAGCTAACCAATTAGATACGGTGCTTTGGTGCACCCCGGCCATTTTAGCAATCCGATAGTTCGAGAAGTTGTGTTGCTCCATTTTGCATTGTAGCCATTGTGCAAAAGGCATAAAAAGCACCTCTAAAAATAGTCTAAAACGCTATTTGGAAAACTGTTGACAATAGTCTAATAATACTCTATAATTACTCTTGAAAACGGCAAAGAAAACCACGGCCCCCTCTAAAAACAGGCGGCAGAAAAACAATCTAAATTATCAGTGGCATGATTATTTTAGACTATATTCTACTGCGTGTCAAGAGCGAATTAGAGTAAGACTGCAAGGGCGAAAAATTTTCTATGCTACGCTATAGAAAATTGCCGTTGTCCTCTTGACAACGGCAATGCATGAAAGGGGGTTAAAAACTTGATTTACGACAACATTAAAAGGCTCTGTGAACAGAACAATACCACAATCTACGCTCTCGAGCGGGATTGTGACATTGGAAATGGGACAATCGGGAAATGGGCGCTTCGAGGATCGTCGCCAAGGATTGATATTCTCCAGAAAATCGCGGTGAGATTCGGCGTAAGTGTGGATGAACTTATTGCGGGGCAGGGTGTGTAAAGCCGCCCCCCGGAGGGGGCGGCTTGCAGTCAAGGGTCGTTAGTTGCAATGAATGTAACATCTTTCCCACTCCAAAAGTCTGGGGTAAAGCGGATTTCGAGGGATTCAAAATCTTCTGGGACCTCATAACAAATAGCCCCGGACAGTTTTTTCCCGGCGGCAACTGTCCCGTCCAATGTGCCTTTATCAGTAAGGAGCCCACTAAGTAAGCTCATGCTTGTGGAATAGTCATCTACATAGGCCTCAAAAGAGAGAACAGAACTGACCGCAATATCTCTATTTGATTTGTTTTCAACAAAGAACTCACAAATCAAATATACATTCCCGGAATCTGGAGTTACATAGTTCACCCCATAAGACTTTTCACAACTCACAAAGGTTACTTCAACATTTTTGATTGACACAATATCGCCAACATAAAATTCCGTCTGTTCTGGTTCCCCGGTCTGCTCTGGCTGGCTTGATGTTCCAACTTTTTGCGGTTCATCCCCTTTTTGACCGCTCCCAGAACTCCCGGATGCGATAGCTATGACAATAACGAGGAAAAGAATAATGACCACAAGCGCGATTCTTGCTCCGAGCGACATTTGGTTGTTCTTCGCCCCGCAGTGGGGGCAGGTTTTAGCGGATTTAGCAATTTCCGCACCACAAGTTTTACATTTTACCATTTTGTTCATTTTTTGATTCCTCCCCTTTTCCTGTATACAAAGAATTTACAACGATTGGTGGGCATTGTCAAGTTCCAGTTCTGTATGACTGCGGAGGGAGGGGAAGAAAAAGCACCCGCAGGCTGTTTGCGGGTGCAGACGGGGGGTGAACCGATGAATGTATCAAGCGTGACAAAAGCGGCGGTCTGTGGCGTAGCTATGGCCGTTGCAATAAACGGATTGACC
>CAZMAZ010000139.1:0-4873 GCA_964564255.1 uncultured Clostridium sp.
AAAAAAGACAGGAGTGATTTATATGAAGGTCAGTCAGCTTCCCTACGAGCGTTTTACGCTGGAAGAAGGAAAAACACGGTATGCCGCGATAAAAGAGCGGATACAAAATGCGACATCCGCCAAGGAAGTGCTGGACGCACGCGAGCAGATGCTTGCTCTGATGACAGATTACGCAACCGCAGGCTCGCTTGCCAACTGCCGCTTTACACTGAATACCAAAGACGAATTTTACAAAGGGGAGGTTGCCTATTACGATGAAGTAGGACCCCTCTTTCAGGAAATGAGCGTCGAATACGGTTCTCTTTTGCTTGCTTCTCCCTTCCGCGAGGAACTGGAAAAGAGCATCAACCCGCGCGTTTTCCGCTCCTACGAGATTGCAAAGAAGGCGTTTTCGCCTGCCATTATCGAGGAACTGCAAAAGGAAAATGCACTTACCACCGAATATTCCTCTTTCATGTCCTCCATGGTCTTTACCTTTGACGGGCAGGAAATGCCGCTGGCATTTTTGCGCGGCAAGCTGGAGGACGAGGACCGCGAGGTCAGACGTCGGGCATGCGAAGCCATCGGACAAGGCCTTGCGCAGCATGCGGACAAGCTGGATGACATTTACGACCAACTGGTCAAGGTGCGCGACACCATGGCAAAGAAAATGGGCTATCGGAATTTTGTCGAGCTGGGCTATTACCGCATGGGACGTATGGATTATGACGCCGACATGGTGGCAAAATTCCGTGATAATGTCAAAGAGTCGCTGGTTCCCTGCGTGCAAACGCTGAAAAAGGAGCTTGCGAAGGAATTGGGCATCGATTGCATTCGTTTTTACGATGATGCCATTTACCAAACCGGACAAACCCCCCGTCCGTTTGCGGACAAGGCGGGCATTTTCGCGGCGGCACAGAAGATGTATGACAGCATGAATCCGACGGTTGGCGACTTTATGCGCTCCATGCAGGAAAACGAAGCCTTTGACGTGGATTCGCGCGACGGAAAATGGGGCGGCGGCTATTGCACCGCGTTCCCCAAATACAAACAGCCGTTTATTTTGGCAAACTTCAACGGCTCCTCCGGCGACGTTGACGTCATGACGCATGAATTCGGACACGCGCTTGCCGCACATTTTGTCTTTGAAGAAGGCAATCCCGAGCTGGATGTGGGCGGCATGGAAACCGCGGAATGCCACTCCATGAGTATGGAATTTTTCTGCTGGAAGTATATGGACCTTTTCTTTGGCGAGGATGCGCCGCGCTACCGCAAGCGTCATTTGCTGGATGCGCTCAGCTTTATTCCCTACGGCGTCATTGTGGATGAATTCCAGCACCGCGTATATGAAAATCCCGACATGACCCCGGCAGAGCGCAATGCGCTTTACCGCGATTTGGAAGCCAAATACCGCCCGTACATGCACTGGGAAGGCATTCCCTACCTGGAGCGCGGCACACGTTGGCAGTACCAGATGCACATCTACGAAAGCCCCTTCTACTATATTGATTACTGCCTGGCACAGACAGTCGCCATCAATTTCCTTTTGGCGTCCGAAAAGGACTATGACCGTGCCTTTGCACACTATCTGCAATTCTCCCGCACCGGCGGTCAAAAGGCCTTTGAACAGCTTGTGGAGGATGCCGGTCTGCCCTCTCCCTTCCGTGACGGCGCACTTACCGAAATGGCGGACGGCGTGCTGGCGCTGGTGAAGAAGCTCTGATGAACTTTTAAAACAAAAACAAAAACGGCGATCCATGGTTTCCATAACCGGGTATCGCCGTTTTTTTATACAGTATGTTATCTCTAAACCGCAAAAAATAATTGCGTGGGGCTTTGTTCAAGCAACGCATTTGCATCACCGGTAATTACATAATTTGTCAATAACGCTTCAACAACCGGATTTCTGTTTTCTTGTTTTGCTCCCACATGATAAAAATGCTCACATGTTACTTTATGACAACTCGCCCAGACAGTGTCAATATATTCATTTTGCCTGTAATCATTATGATCCCATGTGGATAACATAAATTTCGCCCCGCTTTGTAAAAGAGCCTTGTTTAGAGCCGCTTCCGCCCCGTTGTCCCAGCTGTCATAATAATCTACATGCCGTCCAATGTATGGCGGATCACAATAAATGAAATCCCCTTGCCCCGCCATTGCAATCGTTTTTTCAAATGATTGACATAAGAATGTCCACGAATGGGTCTTAAGCATATCTTCAACATATTTGACCTGGTTCACTATTTTGGTCACATATGCCTTTGAAAAACGCAAAGGCTTATGTCCATACGGAACATTAAATTCATAATTTCGGTTAAAACGAATCATACCATTAAAGCATGCTCGATTCAAAAACAAAAAATCCAATGCATCGTGATGTCGATTAAATCGATCTCTTACGCTATAATAATAATCAGAATCTCCGACTTCAAGCATTTTGCCTTCTTGTTCAAGAAAAGTACGCACCCTGCGAGAAGTTATATCGCCCTCTTTTATTCGATTGTAGAAATCAATAATATACGGGTTTGTATCGGCAAATATCGCTTCCTTTGCCGCAATATTAAATCCTACAACCCCCGATCCCATAAAGGGTTCAATCCAAACGGAATCAGCCGATAGTGAAACATTTTTTTGAATCAACGGAACGATTTTTGTCTTTATCCCCTGTGTTTTGATCGGAGGTACAAATACTTTATCCATCCGGTTACTCCTTCCTTTTGGGCGGTTTGGGATTGTTTAATGTCTCGGGCAAATTACGATAACGAAGATATTCGGCAAAGGAGGACAACTTTTTTCGCCTTCCGGTATTGTCTGTGATTTCTATTTTGTTGTAATTAGCCCAATAATCGTCAAAATACTCTTCGCCGGCTTTCGCAAAAACGCCATTTCCGCTCAGAATATCCGGAATATATTGAATACTGCCGATATTTGCAGTATTTCCACTGCCACCTTTATCTCCTGCAATACGCCATTTTTCCTCGGCAAAGAAAATAAAATTACGAATTACAGAGGGAATTTTCCCTACTTCGTCAACAGTATAGACATGAAATTCTTCATTTTTAGGCAAATCCACTCTTGAATAGATAATGCCCAAACAAAAATGACCACTGTATTGTCCATACGGATATTGAATATTTTTTGTGCTCGTTCTGTCTACAAAATATTCTCCGTGAGAACCTAATGTAAAGCCGTTGCAGAATTCCGGATAACTCTCATCTCTATATGTTGTTTTGAGATCAACCGCAAACTTAATATCCGGGTTTGCTTTCTTGACAAATGTCAGATCGGGATACCAATTCTGACAGGTAGCCAATTCAACCTCACATCCTATTCGTTCGGCAAAACTTAAAAAGTGAGGAAAAAGATGCAGCTCTAAAATCTTTGAAACAATTTTCGTATCAGCAGAGATGGTGTAGACATTCCGGAACACATCAATAAAACCACGAACGGTCCATTCATCATTTTGCGCGATTTTCTCTGCCAAGGTCACCGCAAATTCTTTCAATGCAACAGCAAATAGTTCTTTTTCTTCCGTATATTTCATAAAAGTCTCTCCTTTCCCAAATGAATACCTCGTAACACATATTATTATAACACAAATTACAGCAAAACGCAATACAAAAACGGGAAGCTCATACCTAAATCTTATTGCTTCCCGTTTTCTTGTTATGTTATTTTATTGAGTCGATTTCTGTGCGCGGGGCTTTTTATCGATTCAGTTTTCGGATGCCGGGTCGTTTTCTTCGGGAACGGTTTCGTCAGAAACGGTTTCGTCAGAAACAAGTTCTTCCGAAACAAGCTCTTCGGAATTTCCTTCCGCATCCTCCGGTATCGGATTCTCATCCGGCACGGCATCAACCGTTTTTTCCTGTGCGGGAACAAACAGCTTGCGCACAGCACGGTAAGCGACATAACCGACCGCGCCGACCGCGATTACCACTGCGGCAACCGCGCCGAAGCCGGAATGCTTTTTCTTTTCCGTGCCCGCTTTATTCTTCTCGGTAGGTTTGGGTTCTTTGGAATTGCGCATTATTTCAGACTCAGTCCTTTTTCTTCGCAATCATGGTACCGCCGAGCGTTACCAGTGCGATGGTAACAAGCGCACCGCTGACAACGCCGCCGCATCCGCTGGAGGATTTGTTCTCTTCTGCCGTTGTAACTTCCGGTGCATTGGTCGTTACTTCCGGTGCATCGGTTTTGGGCTCCTTCTTGGTGGTCTTTTCCGGCGTGGTGGGAACTTCCTTACCCATGAAGGCATATGCTTCCTCTTCGGTCTTGAAGAAACCGATCGAGTTGATAATCATGTATGCATTTGCGTAGTTAGCCTCTTCAATGGTGGTTGCCCAGTCAAAGCGCATGGGTTTGATTCTTTTCTTCTGCAGCTCTTCCCAATCGTAGTCATCGCTGAAGTCGAACAGCAGGTACTGCCACTCGCCGTCGGCGTCGTAAGGCTCTTCCAGGGTTCTGCTGCCGTCAACGCCCGCATAGAACAGCTGGAAGGTACCGTTTCCGCCTTCGGATTTAATCTTGAATACGACATAGTAAACTTCCTTCGGCTGCAGTTCGTCCACATTTGCGTTTTTGGTATAGTTTTTGGGGTTAAAACCTACATACGGGTCAACCGCTTTGCCTTCCGCATACTGGAAGGTGAACTTTACGCCTTCCTCGGTAAAGCTGATTTCGGTTTGGTTCGTGTCTGTCAACGCACCTTCGGCAATCTCTTCGTTCCAGCAATCGAAGATGTTTGCTTTTTCAATCTTCGGTGTGGGCGCTTCGGTTGCGTCATCGCCGTCAGCAAAAACGCCGATTACCGAAAAACCGCAAAGCAACAAGGTGAACGTCAAGAGACATGCAATCAATTTTTTCATGATACTTACTCCTTTTTTCATTT
>CAZMAZ010000140.1:0-4841 GCA_964564255.1 uncultured Clostridium sp.
CCTTACATATGCTCCAAAGCCTGTTTGGTTTGCTCGTCCTCAAAGCGTCTGGTGTAGAGTGCATAGTAATATCCTTTTTTACGCATCAACTCTTCGTGTGTTCCCTGCTCGGCAATAATCCCGTTTCGAACAGCAAGAATGACATCCGCATTGCGAATGGTTGAGAGTCGATGTGCGATAACAAAGGAGGTACGCCCCTTCATAACCGTCTCGGTTGCGTTTTGAATCAACCGCTCGGTTTCGCTATCTACCGAAGAGGTCGCTTCATCTAAAATGAGAATGCGCGGATTGGCAAGTAGAACGCGCGCAAAGGAAAGCAATTGCTTTTCTCCCGTGGATAAAGAGTCGCCCCCTTCTCCGACATCGCTTTGCAATCCGTTTCCCATGCGTTCCACGACCTTGTCGGCACAAATCAAGCGTAATGCATCCCACATTTCCTCTTCGGTTGCTTCGGTATTTCCGTAGCGCAAATTTTCGGCAACGCTCCCGGAGAACAAATGCGGTGTTTGCAATACATATCCGATTTGAGAATGCAACCAAATTTGAGCACGGTCCCGTGCATCTCGTCCGTCAATCAGAATCTGTCCCTCGGTCGGTTCGTAAAAACGGCACACCAGATTGACAAGCGTTGATTTTCCTGCACCGGTTTCTCCGACAATCGCAACCGTTTGTCCCGCCGGGACATGCAATTGAAAGTGCCGAAGAACATAATCATCTCCGTCGGGGTAGCGGAACGAAATATCGGAAAAGGTAATATCTCCTTGAATCGATTCCCAGTTTTCTTTTTTGGGCGAAAAAATATCGCCGTATTTTTCAATGACTTCAGGTCTGTCGGAAACATCGGATTCGGTTTCCAAGAGGCGGGCAGTCCGTTCGATATTGACCTGTACCGTAATCAAATCGGAAATTGCATTAACCAACCATTGCACCGGTTCCATCATGCCTTGCGCATAGGTCATAAAAACCGAGAGCGTAGCAACCGCTTCCAGCGTTTGTGCGTTGACAGCTATCAAGCCACCCTTCCAAAGGACCAATGCCAATGCAAGAGAAGCGGCTCCCGAAATGACGGTTCGGAAAAGCGCTCTAAAATGACCCGCTCGATCGGAGTAGCGCTGCATTTGTTCGGTTGTGTCTTTAAATTCCGCTTCGATTCTATCTTCAATTGCCAATGTGCGAACCGAGGTAATCCCCACAATTCCATCGTTGAATTTGCCGGATATTTGCGAGTTGGTTTCTCGAATTTTTCGATTGAGAAAAACCAGCCGTCCTTGAAAAAATGCGGCAGACAGTGCCAAAAACGGCACAAGAATCAACACACAAAGCGCAAGTCGCCAATTCATAATCAGCATAACGACGGAAGCGCCGATCATATATGTTAAATTCCAAACACCGTCCGTCGTATCCCACGCAAGCACGCCGCCGATGCGAGAAGTATCGCTCATGACCCGTGCATGCAAATACCCGACGCTGTTTCTGTTAAAATAGGAAAACGACAATGTTTGCAGGTGGTTAAAACAGGCTCGTCTCATATCGCGGCTAACATACATTTCAATGCGATTTGCTTGGTAGATTCCAATCAAATTCATGGTAACCTGCAAGAGAAGAGTTACAAGATACGCAACAGCAAACGGAAGAATACCGTCAAGCGTTTCTTTCCCGATGAAATGCTCAATAGCGTATTCCTGAAATCTCGGCAGAAGAATGTCAACAAGCCCCACCAAAAGCATCATAATAATGAGAAGCGCATAAATGCCGGCATACGGACGAATGAAACGCCCGATTTTCGGAATGCCGAAGAAGGGGAGATGCGGATGTTCGGCGGAAGATTTTGTGTTTGTTTTTTTCATGCCTCGGTTTCCTCCTTTCCTTTTTGCATAGCGGCAATGTGCGCATAAATGCCGCCACGTGCCAACAATTCTTCATGTGTCCCGCGTTCGGCAATTTTTCCGTTGTCCATGACCAAAATGCAATCCGCTTGCATCAGCGATGTGATGCGGTGTGAAATCAAAATAACCGTACTGCCGGAAAAATGCTTGCGCAACGCGGCACGAATGCGAGTATCGGTTTCGGTGTCCACCGCCGAAAGAGAATCATCAAGCACCATAATAGGGCAACCGCACAGAAGCATTCTTGCGATGGCGCACCGTTGCTTTTGTCCGCCCGACAAGGTAACGCCGCGCTCTCCGACAACGGTTTCATATCCGTCCGCACAATCGTCAATCGCGCGATCAAGACAAGCGGTTTCCGCGGCGGCTCGAACGGCATCCATGTTGACGGTATCCTGTGTAATCGCGATATTTTCCGCGATAGTTTTGGAAAACAAATAGGGCTCTTGCAAAACATATCCGATTGCACGGTGCAATTCCTCGCGCGGCAACATGGCAATCGGGACTCCCCCGATCGATATGGTTCCGCTTTGTGGATCATAAAGGCGATCAAGAAGCGCAATCAGTGTGGATTTTCCTGCGCCCGTGCCGCCCATAATGCCTACCACAGAGCCGCCAGGAATGGTAAAAGATACATCGTCCAATTCTTTTTTTACGGATTCGGAATCGGCACTGACGCCGTCATATGAAAACGAAACATGGTCAAATACAATATCGCCATGCCAATCGGTTTGCGCCGTTCCGCCGGCATCTTCCGCTTTCTCATTGATAATGTAACAAATACGATCAATAGATACCCCCGCACGACTCATGTCCGAAACCACACGTCCGAGAGAACGAACGGGCCAAATCAGCATGGCGTTATAAGAGGCAAATGCAATCAAATCGCCGACGGATAACTCACCGCGAACGCACAAAACGGTGCCGAAAACCAACACGAGCAAATTTTGCAGTCCGGAAAGCAGATCCCCGAGACTCCAGAACCAAGTAAACAGCCAATTCAAGCGCATCCAGAGATTTGTATAAATATTGTTCTTTTCTTCAAATTTGTCACGTTCATACGCCTCTCTGCCAAACGCGCGCACCACGCGAACACCGGTCAGATTCTCCTGTGCGACGGCGGAAAGAACACCTTCGCTTTCGTCACAAGCGGCAAAAAGCTTGGCAATGCGTGCGCGGAACAAAACAGAATAGGTCAAAACAATCGGAATGGAAATAGCGGCTATGAGAGAAAGGCGCGGATGCAAGGAAAACATCATAAGCAGTGAAAGAACCAGCAAAATAACAATGCGGAAAAGTGAAATCAGCTGCGTCGATACAAACTGTTTGATTGTTTCCACATCCGAAGTGCATCGCTGAATCAAGTCCCCCGTTTTGTTCTCGGAATGCCAAGAAGCAGGCAAATGTTCAATCTGCCGAAACAAGCGGTCGCGAACATTTTTAACAAACGTTTCCGCTCCGCGAATGTTGGTATAGGTGTTAACGTATTTGAACGCGGCACTCAAAATTTCGATTGTGCCCACCAAAAGAGCAATTATCCAAAGATGGGAGCGAAGATAAGAAACACCTCCGATTTTGTCAATCATCTGCTCCAAAAAAGACGGCAATTGTAACGGTTTTTGCCCAATCACCGAATCAATTGTAATCGAGATGATACGGGGCACCAAAAGATCTAACACGGTAATCAGCAAAGACGACAGGATGCAAAGCAGAAAAAAACGGCGACTTCCGCGCAGTAGGTCCAATAATGTACGAAACCGTTTCCCCTGTTGCGAGCGCATTTTTTTGCTTTTTTTCGTTTTTTCCACGGTCAAACACCTCTCTCTCCAATGTATTTTCTTTTTTTAGTTCGATAACTCCGTGACAGAAATTTTTTCTGCCGGTCTAAATCCAAAAACGGAGCGGTCCCGTCGGAAACCTTGCGCCTATTATATCATTTTTTATAGTGCTTGTCAAGCCTTTCGAGCAATCGAGTAAACGATAAATGCCGAGCATGTCCCGCATCATTGACGGCTTTGCAAAAATGCCCTTGCAAGCAAGCAGTTTTGCTTTATGGTAAAATAAAACAATCGGCTCTATAAAAAATAATCCATAGAGGAATGCAAGAGTCTGCTTTGAGCCGATAATTTTTGGGCAAGTTGCTTTGTTGCACTTGCTTTGAGAATTTGCCCTTTTAAAATTTTCCTAAAAGCACTTGACAATCATGGAAAAATGTGATACAATGTTTCTTGCCAAACTAACTTAACATGTGTAAAAACAAGTGTAATTCCTTTGCTTGGGACATTTGTACTCTTTTTTAAGCATAATATCATTGTTGAATTTGATAAAATGCAAATTTCATTTATGATGATATTATGGTTACACCCAATTTCGCATAAGGTTAGTTTGGCGACTATCGGAGTTTGCATTTTTGTGCGGTTACTTCGGTAGCCGCACTTTTATTATTTGTTTCAGGAGGAAAAAAATGAAGAAACAACACAAAACATTTTGGGCATTTTTACTGGTCGCAGCTATTGTTTTGATTTTTTCTGCTTGTGGAAGTAACACCACAAATTCAAAAAATCAAGGCAGTACGTTTCCCGACACATCGGTTACAGATGCGCCAAGCAAAGAAACGGCATCCACAAATAAGGACGAAAAAATTGTTTCGTTGAGCAAATTTGCGCAATTTGAAGAAGGTTTGGTCAATAAACAAATTGAATTTAAAGTGGTTCAAAAAGCTGCTTCTATGGTTGGAGCAAAAGAAGGATACGCTTATAATTTTAACGATAATACTTCGGTGGAATTGTATCTTTTCGATAAGGAATCAGAAGCCTATAAAGAATCTGTCAAAGACAATAAAATACATATAGAGTCTTTTGGAATAACCATGGATGTTGTCTTTAACGATGATATATGCATTTACTATGATGACGGGATTGCCAATAAAGCAGATATAGAAATGATTTTTGAAAC
>CAZMAZ010000141.1:0-4841 GCA_964564255.1 uncultured Clostridium sp.
AATTGTTCTATATAAAACGCTGTCTTCCATTTTCTCTTTCTCCTTTCCTTTTTGCGCCGCCTTTTTTGCGGGGCGCTTTCCTTTGTTTTCGGGGGCTCCGCGCCCCCGAACCCCTCGCCGCCTTTTTGAAAAACTGCCTTTTTGACAAAAGGCCGGGCGAAAACTTTTCAAAAGGTTCTTGTACAAATTGCTCGGCTATTACGACGAGATATTCTCTCTTAAAATTGTAGTGGGGACCCCTGCCCCACAGCGGTGGATGAGGTGTCTATCAATCGATTTGCAATCTCTTCACCGCTGTCGATGAACCGACCGATTTCGGATGTAGGGACCGGCGTCCTCGACGGTCCGCCTAAACGTCTTGCAATCTCTCCACATGATCCCGCCGAACCGTTTGTTTCGCCGTTACGGTGTCCCGAAAAAATATTCCCAATTTATTATAGCAGATTTTTCGGCGAATGGCAAGTTCTTTCAAACAAAAATCGGACAAAATACCGAGAAATCAAAATAAAAACCGAAATAAAATCGGATAAACCCGTATAATTCAATGTCTTTTTGTTTTTTGGTCATGAAACGGTCACAAATTGCAGGTATAATAGGTACAATGAACAAGGAGAATTTTGTCACGCCGAACAGGTGACGCGTGACAATTTCGATTACATTCTGCAGAGGAGGTCCTGATTTATGCAGGAAAGCAATCAAAACGGTTATAACCATAATGATGACCGTCAGGGACAACAGGGAGCCTCAAACAACGGGAATGACAGCTATCAATACCAATACCAATACAGACAGAGCGGAAGCTATACCACATCCGACGGGAGAAGCGGCTATTCCTATACGCCAAACAGAGCCCAGGGAGAGGTTCCGCCTGTGAGAAAACAGGAAAAGAAATCGGGTGCACGTACCTTTGTTATGGTGCTGTGCATTGTGCTGGTGGCGCTGATTTTACTCGGCACGGCGTGCTACATGGGAATTTCCATGGTGACCCGCTTTTACAATGAGGCAAACAACGACAAGCCGACACAAAAGCAGGAGCAAACGAGCGATGCGGGAAATGTGCCCGAATCGCCGAACAAAACCTTCCCAAATCATGTCGTGGTGCAAAAAGCCGATTCCATCAAGGGCGGCGAAATTAAAGAGGTCACCTCCGCCGGCAACAGCAATTATTCGCTGGCAAAGGTGGTTGCGCTGGTGCAGGATTCGGTGGTGGAAATCAGCACCGAAAAGGTGGTCAACAGCTCCTGGTACGGGCAATATGTGTTAAGCGGCGCGGGGAGCGGCGTGATTATTTCCGCCAGTGACGGGTGCGTGATCATCACCAATTATCATGTCATTTCCGATGCGTCTACCATTACGGTTAAACTCACCGACGGCACGGAATACGAGGCATCGGTGCGCGGCTATGACGCGGTCTCGGATTTGGCTGTTCTGTACTGCGCAACAGGCGACAAGGAGTTGACCTATGCCGAAATGGGATGCAGTGCCGATCTTGTGGTCGGGGAGGATGTCATTGCCATCGGCAATCCGCTCGGTTCGCTCGGCGGCACGGTAACAAACGGTATCATCAGTGCCACGGCACGTAAAATTTACATTGACGGCATCGGCATGACGCTTTTGCAAACCAATGCGGCAATCAGCCCCGGTAATTCGGGCGGCGGTCTGTTCAATATGGCGGGACAGCTGATCGGCATTGTCAATGCCAAATCCTCGGACAGTGACGCCGAGGGCTTGGGATTTGCCATTCCGATTGACCATGCATGGGAGATTGTGCAGGAGCTGATCGAATACGGAACCATTCTTCCGCGGGTGGATTCCGGCTTGGAATTGGTGGATAAGACCGATTCGACAAGTGCCTACTACACCTTCGGCAATACAAGCACCGGCGTTTATGTAATGGAATCGGCATTTTGCGAGGAATTGCAGCGGGGCGACCGTATCGTATCGGTTGACGGCAGCAGTGTTTCCTCCTCCGATGTGCTGGATTCAATATTGCGGCAAAAGGAGCCGGGAGATATTGTAACCATTGTGGTAGAGCGGCGATTCAGCCAAGGCAGGTATGCAACGCTCAAGCAGGTTGAAGTGCAGCTGACCCTGCGCGAGCCGACAGAATAAAGCAGGATAAAATAAAAACGGGACAAACGAGGGCACTTCTAATAATAAGGACAACGAACAAGGACAACGGAAAGGAACAGAATGCAATGTACAATATTTTGGTAGTGGATGATGAAATCAGAATTCGTTCCCTGATTCGCAAGTATGCGGAATTTGAGGGACATACCGTAACCGAGGCAGGGGACGGGATGGAAGCGGTACACCTTTGCCGCGTAAACACCTATGATATTATCATCATGGACATTATGATGCCGGAGCTTGACGGCTTTTCGGCGTGCAGAGAGATTCGGAAAATTTCGCAAACACCGATTATCATGCTGTCCGCGCGCGGAGAGGAATACGACAAGATAAACGGCTTTGAACTGGGGATTGACGATTATGTGGTCAAGCCGTTTTCGCCCAAGGAGCTGATGCTCCGTGTGGATGCCGTGATGAAGCGGGTGCGCCGTCCGTCCCTGATTCGCAAGCAGGAAAACGAAGTGGTGGAAATGGATGGCGGCAAGCTGAAGGCGGATGTCACCGCACGGCTGGTCTATATTGACGACAAACGGGTGGAAATGTCGCCCAAGGAATACGACCTCTTCTTTTACATGCTTGCCAACCGCAACATTGCCCTGACGCGGGAGAAGCTGATAAGCGAGGTATGGGGATACGACTTTTTCGGCGATGCACGGACGCTGGATACGCACATTAAGCTATTGCGCAAAAGTCTGGGCAGATACGCGGAGTATATTGTGACCCTGCGCGGTGTCGGTTACCGATTTGAAGGCAAATAAGCGGGGAAAAAACAATGAAAAGAAAGCAGTCCGAGTCTGCACGGCGGCAAAAGCCCACCATGCGGATGACCCTGAAATTGTTTGTATATCTCGGTATCTTTACCATTATTGCGCTGATGGTGGTCTGGCTTTTCCAGGTTGCCTTTATGAATTTGTTTTACAAGCGCATCAAGCTAAACGAAATGGCAGATGCGGAACAGGCGATTGCGCCCTTTCTGGATGAAGAGGAGCGCCTGCAAAACGTGGCGTATCAGTATGCGGTCGACTATTCCATGTGCATTCGCATTTTTCGATTGGACAGCCGAGAGGCGAACGACCCGGAGGAAATTCTCTCCATGCTGGTATCGCGCGACAGCCTTTTGGCGGGACTTGATAAAAATTCCTGTCGCTCCTATTGCAAAAAAGCAATTGCGCGCGGCGGCACCTATGTGCGTTCGGTCGATTTGCAGATTCCCGATCGGTTTGCCGATGGGGACGAGGCAGAGCAATCCAAAACCGTGACCAATACGGTGTATGTGGCGATCGAGGAAAAAGACGGCGTTTTGTATGCCATTATGCTGGATTCGCAGATGACGCCTCTGAACGCTACGGTTCTGACCCTGCAAAATCAGTTTTTGTGGATTATGATGTTGCTTTTGCCGCTTGCATTGCTTTTGGCGATTTTGATGTCGCGGCGATTTACGCGACCGATTGTGCGGATGAATGCCCAGGCACGACAGCTGGCGTCGGGAGATTACGATGTCTGCTTCTCGGGCGGTGATTATCGCGAGGTGCAGGAGTTGGCGGAGACGTTGAACTATGCCGCATCCGAGCTTGCGAAAACCGACCATTTGCAAAAGGAATTGCTTGCCAATGTATCGCATGATTTGCGCACGCCGTTGACCATGATTGTGGGGTATGCGGAGGTTATGCGGGATATTCCGGGAGAGAGCTCACCCGAAAACATTCAGGTGATTATCGATGAATCCGAACGGTTGAGCAATCTTGTCAATGACCTTTTGGATTTGTCCCGTTTGCGTGCCGGCACGCGGAAGTTGAACAATGAGAAAATCAATCTGACCGACATGATTCGCGATGTGATGCGGCGATACGAAAAGCTGACCGAGCACGACGGTTACCGCATTGAATTTGTCGAAGATCAACCGGTGGAAATTATGGCAGACCGAACCGGTATTTTGCAGGTTATCTACAATTTAATTAACAATGCCATCAATTATGCCGGAGAGGACAAATATGTCTGCGTCCGACAGGTCAATGTCGGAGACCGCGTGCGCATTTCGGTAGAGGACCACGGCGCGGGAATTGCGCCCGAGGATATTCCGATGATTTGGGATCGCTATTATAAGGTGGACCGTGTTCATCGTCGTGCCATGATTGGCACCGGTCTCGGATTGTCGATTGTGAAGGGCGTTTTGGAATTGTACGGGGACGCGTACGGCGTGGAAAGCAAGCTCGGGGAAGGGTCAACCTTCTGGTTTGAATTGCCTATCGCACCGCCCGAGCTTCCCGCGGAAGAAATTCTGGAAGGCAAAGAGGTTAAATAAGAGAGAAGAGATAAGTGATAAGAGAGAAGAGAGAAGAGAAAAGAGAGAAGGCGGAAAGTCCGAGGACTTTCCGCCTTTTTGTGTTATATCGGTTAGAATAAAAGAGATTCTTCGCGAACGCTTGACAGCGTTTACGCTCAGAATGACACAGTATCTGCGAATTGTTTGATAGACACCTCATTTTGAGAGAGCATATCTCGGCGCAATAGCCGAACAATTTGCAAAAAACCTTCCAAAAAGTTTTCGCCAGCCTTTTTTAAAAGGCTGCGAGGGGTTCGGGGGCGAGGAGCCCCCGGAAAGAAAAGGCGGCGAGGGATCCGGGGGGGGCGAGGAGCCACCCGGAAAAGGCGCCCCGCGAAAAAAGGCGAGAAGTCGGATACGATTACCGCGCAGAGTGACATTTTACGGC
>CAZMAZ010000142.1:0-4788 GCA_964564255.1 uncultured Clostridium sp.
AAAAAATGCTGTTTTATTTTTCAAATATAACCACTCTTGTATTAATAACTTCTTTTGAGTTCGAAACAGTATAGCCGGCTGCTACCCACGATTGGCAATGAGAATGTCCGCTTGGATTCCACCATTCCGTATATGTTGAAGCACTTTTAGGCAATTGAAAGCCTAAAATGGATTCTATTTCGGAAAAGGACAGTTGAACACATTTATTATTTTGCTTTTTCAAGTATTGATATAAGGGCTCGTATTTTCCTTTGTAATGTACCGTTTCTTTTGCAGTGCGTGGAGCATTGTCGAAATTGACCGGAAGACTGTTTTTTGTTTTCGATTTTATGCTTTTCTCAAATACAACTACTTTTGTGTTAATGATTTCTCTTGAATTCGAAACAGTATAGCCGGCTGCCACCCACGATTGGCAATAAGAATGTCCGCTTGGATTCCACCATTCCGTATATGTTGAAGCACTTTTAGGCAATTGAAAGCCTAAAATGGATTCTATTTCGGAAAAGGACAGTTGAACACATTTATTATTTTGCTTTTTCAAGTATTGATATAAGGGCTCGTATTTTCCTTTGTAATGTACCGTTTCTTTTGCAGTGCGTGGAGCATTGTCGAAATTGACCGGAAGACTGTTTGCCGTTTCCGATTTTATGCCTTGCTTTAATCCCGATGTTGAACACATATCGATTAAGTAGATTGTATCTTGTTTTTTCCTCTCATAAAGTGCGCGACAGCATTTGCAACGATATATCGATGCTGACATGTCGAAAACAAGCTCTCCGCCGCATACATTACATTGTATTAGTTCCAGTGGCATCAAAATATCCTCCGTATTCTGTATTTAATGAACCGCTGATTACAACTATGTTTGTATAGAATTTGTGTTACATTTTTTCTGCCTGTTTTACAATGCGGGTTACAGCCGGTGAAAGAATCAGATTTACGCCAAGTTCAACCAAGAAATTGATTCCGGCGAGTACAATCAACATATAATAAACAAGATTTTTGCCATCCGCCCATAAAACCATTAAATCGTAATAACAAAATCTCATTCCTAAGAGAAACAACCCCGTATTTACAACAGGCGCAACAACCGCCGCTGCCAAAGCCGCTATATACATGCGCTTTCTTAACAATTTGCCGACCGCTCCCGCGGCAGCACCTGCCGCAATTCCTTTGATAAGGCAAATTGCAACAAAGCAAAATACATTTGCTTCAATCAGCGGTGCGCAGGTCGGATCGTATCCGGTAAAGCCGAGAATCATCACGACGACGCCAAACACTGCACCCAAAACTGCACCCTCTCCGATTCCGTAAAGAAGCGCTCCGACCAAAATCGGAATCATGGTCAAGGTAAGATTAAACGGAAGCAATGCCGCACGACTCAGTGCGGTCGAAAGAATTTGTAAGGCAACAATCAGTGCAACAAGCATGGCTGTTTGCACCATGTGAAGCGTTTTTTTTCGAACAGAAACACTCTCGTTCATCAAACATCCCTCTTTTCATATTGAAATATATTCGAGCCGTAGCCTGTTCTTACAATCCGAAACGTTGTCGGTTCTATGCCGGTTTGCATTCCCTTTGCCTTTTCCATATAGGCATCTAAGGCACGAATGTCATTTTTGTCCAACTTTTCGTTTTCCAAAGTTTGCTTCAGTGTTTTGTAATCGTAAAGACAAAGTGTCCCGTACGGCTCTTTTTCGTAAGCAATGTCGTTTATATAATAGATGTCAACATAAACGGCAAGTACGGTTTCGTCAATGGTAATTCCGTCAAACAAATAAGTTCTGTAGTTATATACATTTTTTTGCGCGCTTCCGATACACGCACTGTCCGGTGTGTATCGCTGAAATCGGACACTCTCCGGATTATTTCCGTCATTATCCGTTGTGTCCTCCGGTGTCAGATCATAAGCAACATACAGCGTTACATCATAAAGCGTTTCTTTCCTATCGGGAAGCGATTCCAGCGCATAATCTTCTTGCAAATGGCGAATGGTGCTGTTATTATAGCGGAAAACAAGTTGAATTTGAGAGGCTTCTTCAATGTATCTCCACTGCGTAACGCCAAAATATCCGTAATTCTTTTCCGCTTTGGTAATCGTTGTCTGATCGCTGTACAAAATTGTCAAATGTCCATTCTCGCGATAGGCATCCGCTGTTTGTTGATTGACCTGCAAAACCTGCACGGATGATGGATCTCCGGATGAAAAAATTCGCCACAAAATGACACCGTTAACTGCAATAATCAGCAAAACACCGAGTACACGAAAAATCATTCCGATGACACTGCGCCGACCTTGATCGTCTTTTTTTGCCATGCGTTTTCCTCCTCTCAGTCTGCAGTCATATGCCGCAATCTGTCTAATGTGTTTTGCAGAATAATTTGTGCCGACAATGTGTCAATTACGTCTTTGCGCTTTTTACCGCGCGTGTCGGTTTCATTTAAGTATCGCGATGCTGCCATGGTGGTCATGCGTTCATCAAAAGTGAGCACCAAAATCGTTTCGCCAAGCAAATGTCGCAACTCTTGCGCGAATTTTTCCGCATGTGCCGCACGGGCGCCATGCGTGCCGTCCATGTTGACCGGCAATCCAACCACAACGGCGCTTGCCTGTTGTTCTTTAACAATGGACGCGACCGTTTCCGCTGTTTTACGCATGCCGCCCTGTATTGTACAAAGTCCTGTTGCAATCGTTCGTGCGCGATCGGACAAAGCAAGTCCCGTACGCACATCCCCATAGTCGACGCCGAGAATACGACCGCTTGTTTCTTTTAATCTATGCATTAGCGTCCTCGCTTAAGAGCAATCGCGCGCTCTGCGGTTTCAAGAATATGAGCGGAGGTCAATCCGTAAAGCTCCAAAAGCGGCGGGACCTTACCACTGCGTCCGAATTGATCATTAACACCCACCCGCAAGACAGGGCACGGATATTCTTCGCATACCGTCTCTGCCACGGCAGATCCCAATCCGCCGATAATATTGTGTTCTTCTGCCGTTACAATTGCACCGGTTTCTCGTGCGGCAGATAATAAAATATCTCGATCTATCGGTTTGATGGTGTGAATATTAATTACGCGTGCGTCGATTCCCTTAGCTTGCAAAAGCGTAGCGGCTTCCAGCGCCATAGCAACCGTAATGCCGGTCGCAACCAATGTAACATCTCCACCCTCACGAAGCAGAACACCGCGTCCCGGCGTGAAAATGTAATGGTTTTCATCATTGATTACCGGTACTGCATATCTGCCGAATCGCATGTAAAAAGGTCCGTATGTGTCAATGGCGTATCGTACAGCCGCTCTTGCCTCTACGGCATCAGCGGGGTTAATCACGGTCATTCCCGGAATAGAACGCATCAGCGCCAAATCCTCCAAGCATTGATGGGTTGCGCCATCTTCTCCTACTGTAATTCCGGCATGCGTTGCGCCGATTTTTACATTCAAATGCGGATAACCGACACTGTTGCGTACCTGTTCAAAGGCACGCCCCGCGGCAAACATGGCAAAGGAAGAGGCAAAAACAGTTCTACCGGTAGATGCAATGCCGGCAGCAATGCCAATCATATTTCCTTCTGCGATTCCGCAATCCACAAATCGATCAGGAAAGGCTTTGGCGAAATAAACCGTCTTGGTTGCTTCTGCAAGATCGGCATCGAGAACAACAAAATCATCAGAGGCACCAAATTCTGTCAGCGCCTTTCCGTATGCTTCTCGGGTTGCAATTTTCTCACCGATTGAATACATGATAATTCCTCCTTACCCCTTACATTTTTGACAGTTGTGCGCGAATTTCCACCACAGCATCGGCATATTGCTGGTCATTCGGTGCACTACCGTGCCATTTTACTTGATTTTCCATAAAGGAAACGCCGTGCCCCTTTACGGATTTCGCTACAATGGCTGTCGGCTTTCCGGCGGTTTTGCGTGCCTGCGCAAACGCCGTTTCGATTTGCTCAAAATTATGAGCATCAATTTCAATTACGGAAAAACCGAATGCCTCCAGCTTTTCGCGATATGGCGCGGGACTGACAATTTGATCGATTGCGCCGTCTATTTGTAAGCCGTTGTAATCGATAATGACACACAATTGATCCAAATGATGATGTGCGGCAAACATGAGTGCTTCCCAAACCTGTCCTTCTTCGGTTTCTCCATCTCCGACAATGGCATATGTACGATAGGTTTTTCCTGCCATTTTTGCTGCGAGTGCCATTCCACACGCCGCAGAGATTCCTTGCCCGAGTGAACCGGTAGACATATCTACGCCCGGGATGTGCTTCATGTCGGGATGTCCTTGCAAATAGGAGTCTACCGCGCGCAAGCTGTGTAAATCCTCTGTAGGAAAATATCCACGCAATGCCAAAGCGGCATAAAGAGCGGGAGCGGCATGTCCTTTGGAGAGTACGAGGCGATCCCTATTTGGATCCTGCGGCAATGCGGGATCTACATGCATTTCCGAAAAATAAAGATAGGATAATAGTTCGGCAATCGAAAGAGACCCGCCCGGATGACCGGACTTTGCAGCGTGTGTTGATTCAATTACCCCAAGCCGAATTTGTGCCGCAATTTGCGACAAGTAACGCAATTTTTCCTGATTCATCATTCACAACCCCCTGTGCGCGATATGTTTCGTATTTATTATACCACAAACAAACGCTATTGTCCACACTTTTTAAAAACAAAATTGCATTCGATATGTAATATTACAGCAAACGCATTCCCGAAAGGCATTTAATTTCTCAATCATCCACATCAAACCTAAACCATTTTCTGACATCCGAACGCAGTGTTG
>CAZMAZ010000143.1:0-4765 GCA_964564255.1 uncultured Clostridium sp.
ATATTTTTTCTCTTTTAACATTTTTTATACCTCGTATGTATTTCAAATTGTATTTTGGACTGTGTTTTGAACGGAGACTTTCCGGAAATTAAGGAACCGCTGATTTATTCGGCGGCACATTTTCGGCACATCTTTTTCCTCCTGCTTCTTGCCGAAAAACGCGAAGTACCTCCAGTACATCTTGCGTTTTTCGCAATTGCAGGCAAAAAAATCTGTACCGAATCTGTACCACCTCATTAAATCAGTGTTTCCTTAGGAACTCATTTTTTGATTGCGCGCTTGCTGAATACGTGCAAAATCATCCGTGTTGACATGAATACCGGCTACCGTAAGATTTGTCACATGCAAGCCGATGTCCACAAGGGATTGATGATCGCGCAAGGAGAAAAGCATCTTTTCCTGCAAATCGTGTGTCAGGGTATTGACATCCAGAACCGAGACCGGTTTGGACCCGAAGAAATCGGACAGAATGCCGACGCCGACATCCCGCATGACGGCAATATAGCGTTCGTGCACACGATCGGTTGTAATTTGTTCGTTGACGGCAAAGGTTTGGGTCAGTCGAAGCGGGTCAATGTCGACAAAGCATTGCCCGTTTGCGCCGACATGAAAGGTGCTGTCGGTTTCGGAATCACATGCGGAAATACCGCCGAATCCCCATGGAATTTGCAGCTTTACCCCGGAAAGGATATATTCGATTTGTAACTCTTTGCCTTTGTTTTTCTTGTTCATCTTGAACAGACAGTTATCTTTTCCGTCTTCCAGACGCACGGTTCTTGCCCCGTTTTCATAGACAAACGCCATGTAGTTTTCAGGAACGGTTACATACGTTTTCTTGGTGACAAGAAAGGGATCGGAAAACTGAACAATAATATCGGAATCCTCATGAAGCGGCTTGATATATACTTTTTTCTTGAAGCACATGCGGTTTTTCGTCCTTTCGTTTCATTTTATGTACTCGGGAAAAACAGCCGCACCAAAGAATACGTGCGGCTGTTTGATCTGTTTCTTCAGACAGAGACAGCCTTTCGGAATCAGTGCAGAATGCACCGTTCGGTGTCCTTGTCAAAGATATGAATTCTCGTCATATCAAATGCAACGGTAATGTCCTGTCCGGCGCGTGCTGTGCTTCTGGAAGAGACACGGGCAGTCAACTGCGATTCGCCGACGACAAGGTACAGATAAATTTCCGCGCCCATCAATTCGGTTACGTCGACATGTGCCTGAACAGCGCTGTCGGCATAAGCGGAAATCTGGGATGCACTGTCATGGATGCATTCCGGACGCAGACCGCAAACCACTTCTTTGCCGATATATTCAGCCAGAGCGGGGTTGCTTGCCTTTTCAACCGGAAGTTTCAGCATATTGTTTTCAAAGTTCAGGAATACATCTTCACCCTGCTTGACCAGTGTTCCGTTGATAAAGTTCATCTGCGGAGTGCCGATAAAGCCCGCAACGAAAATGTTGCAAGGAGAATCGTACAGATTCTGCGGGGTGTCGACCTGCTGGATTACGCCGTCCTTCATAACGACGATACGGGTTGCCATGGTCATAGCCTCGGTCTGGTCGTGAGTAACGTAGATAAAGGTGGTACCGACACGATTGTGCAATTTTGTCAGCTCGGTTCTCATGGTTGCACGAAGCTTTGCGTCCAAGTTGGAAAGCGGCTCGTCAAGCAAGAAGACCATCGGATTACGGACGATTGCACGTCCGAGCGCGACACGCTGCTTTTGACCGCCGGACAAAGCCTTGGGCTTTCTGTCGAGAAGGTGGCTGATGTCAAGGATTCTGGCCGCTTCTTCAACGCGACGCTTGATTTCTTCCTTCGGCGTCTTGTTCAGCTTCAGTCCGAATGCCATATTTTCGAAAACGGTCATGTGAGGATACAGAGCGTAGTTCTGGAACACCATCGCAATCTTTCTGTCCTTCGGCGCAACGTCGTTGACCAATCTGTCACCGATGTACAGTTCACCTTCCGTAATTTCTTCCAAACCTGCGATCATACGCAAGGTCGTGGTTTTTCCGCAACCGGACGGACCGACCAGTACGAGAAATTCCTTGTCTTTGATTTCAAGGTTGAAGTCGGATACGGCTGTTACACCGCCGGGATATTTCTTGAAAATGTGTCTCAGAGATACACTTGCCATTTATTGTTTCCTCCTAAAAAATAATCTGATCATGCCGGCATTTGCCGCGCATTTTTTAACACCTAATATTATAACAAAAAAAGTGGGAAAATGGAAGATGGTAATTCTCCAAATTTTCGCTTCTGAATTTGTACAATGTGCACAATCGTTTTTGGGCATTCGTTGATTTGCAGGGGTCGCTTATGCGAATTTGTTTATTTCTGAACATTTCGCATGGTGAGGGCGATGCGTTTTTTCTTCAGGTCGACCGACAGGACCTTGACCTTGACAATGTCACCGAGAGACAACACTTGGCTGGGATGCTTGATATAGCGGTCGCAGATTTGCGAAATATGGACAAGTCCGTCTTGATGCACGCCAATGTCCACGAAGACACCGAAATCGATGACGTTACGGACCGTGCCTGTGAGAACCATATCGGGTTTGAGGTCTTCTATGGAAAGAACATCCTCGCGCAGCATCGGCGGCGGTAAGGTATCGCGAAGGTCACGTCCCGGTTTTTCCAGTTCGGTCAAAATGTCGACAAGCGTCGGTTCGCCGATTCCGAGACGTGCGGCAACTGATGCGATGCCCGCCTTGCGCACGGATGCGGTCAACTCCTTCATTTTACCTGCACGAATATCGGCTTTTTCGTATCCGAATTCCGCAAGCAAACGATTGGCGGCGTCGTAGGATTCCGGATGTACGCCGGTATTGTCAAATATTTCTTCCGATCCGGGAACGCGCAAAAATCCGGCACACTGTTCGTATGCCTTGGCGCCGATACGCGGCACCTTGAGAATTTGTGCGCGGGAACGGAATTCCCCGTTTTCTTCACGATATTTGACAATGTTGCGTGCGGCTGTTATATTGATGCCCGCAATATAGGAAAGCAAGGAATAAGAAGCGGTATTGAGATCAACTCCGACCGCATTGACGCAGTTTTCAACCACGCCGCCGAGGGCACTGTCCAGTCTTGCCTGTTTCATATCGTGCTGATATTGTCCGACGCCGATTCCCTTCGGATCAATCTTAACCAATTCGGCAAGCGGGTCCTGCAAGCGTCTGGCAATCGAGACGGCGGAGCGTTGCATTACATCAAAGGTCGGAAATTCTTCCGCCGCAAGTTTGGACGCCGAATAAATGGAGGCACCCGCTTCGCTTACCACGATATATTTGCATTCTTCCGGTATTTCGTGCAGAATTTCCGCAATAAATTGCTCGCTCTCGCGTGATGCGGTGCCGTTTCCGATGGCGATGACATCGACATGATAGGTACGAATCATGCGTTTGATAACGGTTTTTGCTTCTTCTATTTTGTATTTTGATTTGGTTGTCGGATAAACCACGGCGGTATCCAGTACCTTGCCCGTTTTATCTACCACTGCGGTTTTACATCCGTTGACATATCCGGGGTCAAATCCGAGCACGGTTTTCCCTTTCAGCGGTGCCTGCATCAGCAAATGGAAGAGGTTGTCCGCAAAGACCTTAATTGCGCCCTCGCAAGCGGTATCAAAAAGATCATTGCGTATTTCACGCTCAAGAGAGGGGGCAATCAGACGATTGTAGCTGTCGATTACGGCATCGGACAAATACGCGGTGGCGGGACTTTTGGGGTTTGTTATAACACGGGAAAAGAGATAATTGAGGACAAGATCGGTCGGAACGCTGATTGAAACCTTCAAGTATTCCTCTTTTTCACCGCGATTGACCGCAAGCACGCGATGTCCCGGCATTTTACGAATGGCTTCGCTGTAATCATAATATTGCGCATAAACGGAATCTTCCTCTTTTGCCTGCGAGACCGAAAGCGTGCCGTGCTCGAAAGTGATTTTGCGAAGATCTTTCCGATATTCCGCGTTGTCCGAAACGGTTTCCGCAAGAATGTCTTTGGCGCCGAGCAGAGCTTCTTCTGCGCTGCGTACCCCCTTTTCTTCGCTTATGTATGATTCTGCCACGACCGGAATTGGTGGGTCGTATGCGGCATTTTGCTCTGCAATCAAAAGTGCCAATCCTTCCAGTCCCTTCTCTTTTGCGACCGATGCGCGTGTTTTTCTGTGAGGACGGAAGGGGCGGTAGATGTCGTCAACCTCGGTAACCGTTTTGGCACAGTCAATGGCGGCTTGAATTTCCGGTGTCATTTTTTCTTGCTCTGTAATCAGTGCACTGACCTCTTCTTTTCGCTTTTGCAGATTACGGAGCGCATTCAGATGGTCGGAAAGCGTACGCAAAACCGAATCGTCCAAGGATCCCGTTACCTCTTTACGGTAACGCGCAATAAAGGGAATGGTGTTGCCTTCGTCAATCAGCGCCACCGTTGCGCTGACCTGCTCTTCTTTCAAAGAGAGTTCTTCGGCAATTTGTTTGATGATGTCCATATCGGGTTATTCTCCTCTGTTTTCATTCTTTTGTTTTTTACCTCTTTTTAAGGAACCGCTGATTTATTCGGCGGCACATCTTTTCCCTCCTGCTTCTTGCCGAAAAACGCGAAGTACCTCCAGTACATCTTGCGTTTTTCGCAATTGCAGGCAAAAAAATCTGTGCCGAATCTGTATCACCTCATTAAATCAGTGTTTCCTTAAGTCGAATTCGCGGGCAAAGGCGTATGAGTATTCCGTCTCCCGCGCCGATTTCAATCG
>CAZMAZ010000144.1:0-4733 GCA_964564255.1 uncultured Clostridium sp.
TATTTATACGCGCGTTCCGTCGCTTGCCGACATATGCTTGCGTATTTTTTCCAGTGCGGCTTTTTCAAGCCGTGAAACCTGTGCTTGCGAAATGCCAATCTCGCCCGCAATTTCCATCTGCGTTTTGTTTTTGTAAAATCGCATGGAGATAATTTTGACCTCTCGCTCCGATAACTGCTTCATGGCATCTCGCAGTGCAATGTTTTCAAGCCATCCTTCTTCCCCGGCACTGGGATCCCGCAGCTGGTCAATCACATAAACCGCATCCCCGTTGTCGTTGAATACCGGTTCATACAAGGAAATCGGTTCCACAATGGCTTCCATCGCCTGATATACACTGCTTTTTTTGACGCCCAGCCGCTCGGCTATCGCATCTGCTCCCGGCTCCTCCTGCTTTTCCGCCATCAACGCTTCCCGTGCCTGCAGTGCGCGATAGGCAAGGTCCCGTACCGAACGACTGATGCGGATGCTGTTATTGTCCCGCAAATACCGTCTGATTTCCCCGATAATCATGGGAACGGCATAGGTGGAAAATTTGACGTCCAAATCGGTATTGAAATTGTCAACCGCCTTGATAAGTCCAATGCATCCGACCTGAAACAGATCGTCCATGTTCTCCCGCCGCCCCGCAAATCGCTGAATAATCGACAAAACCAGACGCAAATTTCCGTAAATCAATTCCTGCCGTGCCTCGGCATCGCCTTCCTTCAAACGCAAAAGAAGCTCCCGCTTTTCTTCATCGGTCAAGGTTTTCAGACCCGCGGTATTGACCCCGCATATTTCTACCTTATTATAATACATAAATCCCGCTTTGTTCCTTCCTTTTCTGTCTTACAAAGGAAGTATTGCCACACCTTGCGGTGCGGTATTCAACAAAGCGGGATTGGTAATTTATTCAAGATAAGAATTCAAGAAATGAATGCAAGAAAATCCGCGGCTTTACTGTTCTGCTTTTTTTATGGTCAGATTGCCGCTGGCGGCATCGACCTCCAGTTTACGCACGCCTTTGCCGACGCAATAGTTCTTTCCGACCAAAAGAATCGGAAAATCGCAATTGAATTTGCCGCTTGCCTTATCGTAATCCACCGTAAAGCCGTCCTCATCCTCGGGTAAAAACAGATCGACATTCCCCGATGCAACATCAATGGAAATCGTTTCCCAATCGGGGCCCGGTGAAAGGGTAATTCTTCCGCTTGCGGATTCTATATCTGCATTGGCGATTTTGCCGCTGCAGCTGACCGAACCGCTGGCAGAATCGATTTTAACCGTACGGTAGGTGCCCGATACCTCAATCCGTCCCGACGCGTTGTCAATTTGCAGGCTGTCGGCGTCAAGCCCGCTAACCGAAATGCGGGCGGAAGCGGTATCAAAATCGACAAGCGAAAGATTCTCCGCAATCGATTTGGGCAGTGTAACCGTCAATTCCTTGTCCGCCGTGCCAAAACTTATCAGGTGTATTTTCCTTTTACTGTAACGGATTTTCAGCGTGCCGTCTTCCACCTTCCAGCGCATCCGCAAACTATCCGAGCCGTCGTACGTATCCGAAAGGGTAATCAAATCTGCGTCTTCGGATACCAAAACGGTTACTTTGCCGCTTGACCAATCAATATCAAGATTTTGAATGTCATCCGCAGTCGAGCCGTTTCCCATATTCCAGAATTCATCATTGTAATTAATGCCGATGTCCAAACCGTTCCCGTCAAAAATCATACACACGCAAAAGACACCAATCAAAAGAACAGCCACGACACTCCATATAATCAAACCAATCACCGTATGTTTCATTTATCATTTCTCCTGTTTTCGTACAAAATCAGAACAGCGTCAATGATATGACTGACGGAAACGCCAATCAAAAAAATCAGCCAGGTCAGATGCCATGCCTCGGTCAGAAAGCTTACAAGCAGATACACCGCCAGAGTTACCAGTCCGAATGCTCCGTCCACCGCACGGCGCAACGGGCTTTTTTCTTTGTCCGAGCCTTCTGTCGATGCATATTCCGCTTTGCCTCCCGCCCCATTTCCTTTGATTTTCGGACGGATGCTTCCCGCGTAAATAATCAAAGCGGTTGCCGCCGCTACCAGAACGAGCAGTCCGCAAACACCGAAAATTGCCATCATATCGTTATCTTCCGCTATTGCCGCCGCCAAAAGAATCGGGACGGGACAAAGGATGTAGAGCGCGATTGCCAGCGAAATCATCAGATTGGCGCGCCGTTGCAGCTTTTTTCTGCTTGCTTGTGCCATAGCATCCGAATCACTTGGGTCATCCGACATCCTTTTTTGATTCTGCATCCGCAAAAACAGCTCTTCCGGTGTGCCGATACCCGAAATAACGTGATTATAGGCTTCGTTTTCACTCATGCCGCCGGCGCACAAATCATCGAATTTATCACACAAATCGGCATAGAGCTCTTCCATAAATTCTTCGGTTTCGGTTCCCTTTTCTGCACCCGCAAAGGTTAATTCCAAATATTTGTGCAGATTTTCCTTGATTGCATTTGTGTCTTTCATATTTTTATCCTCCCGTGCATTCAATTGCATTCAATTGCATTTAATCAATGTCAATTTGACAGTTCGCTTGCAGTCGGTTTCCTTTTCTCAAGACCGATTAAAGTTGCAAGCAATCTGCTCGCTTCCAGCCATTCCTCCAAAAGTCGCTTGTATTCTTGTCTGCCCGCGTCTGTAATCGCATAATAGCGTCGACGCGCGCCGATTGCTTCATCCCCCCAATAGGAGCGAATAAAGCCGTTCTCCTCCAGCCGTCGAAAGGCGGTATATAGGGTCGCTTCCTTTAATTCATATTCACCGTCCGTCGCTTGCCTGATGGCGCGATTGATATTGTAACCGTAACTGTCCCCTTCCGACAGGCAGGACAAAATAATCGTATCGGTATGCCCGCGGATTAAATCCGCCGTAATCGCCATTGCGTTTTCCTCCTTTCCTCTGTTCTTTTCAGTCGATTGTAAAACTGCGGTTTACAATCGGCTATCTGTTCTTTTTGCATATATATTATAGCACGATATACATCGCCTGTCAAGGTATCTACAAAAATAAGCATACCGAATTTCGCTTCTTTTCGGCATGCTTATTTGTCGGTTATGCACAAGTTTCCGTGTCGGGACCCGTGTGTTTTATCATCGAAAGAGAGGGCGGAGCTGTCGACCTTCCCTTGCCGCCGCAACGGTTTCGCCGAGAAGCGAAAAATCCGCGACCAAGGAATGCGGCTTTGCAATCGGGTCATCCTGCCGCATGGGGACAAAATAGACCTGCTTACGGGCAAGCAATACCGACAGATTTGCCAGATTGGCAGACATCCCGTCATTGGATGCCAGGGCAATCACCAGGCAGCGGTCGGCGCGCAAATGCGCCTTAACCGCCATGCAAACCGCCGTATCGGTTACACCGTGTGCAATCTTGGCAAGCGTATTTCCCGTGCAGGGACATAAAATCAGCAAATCCAACGGTGCTTTGGGTCCGAGTGGTTCGGCTTTGGCGATGGTGTGTACAATTTCCGCGCCGCAAACCGTCCTGACCCGCTCGCGCAACGCCTCCGCCGTGCCGAAGCGCGTGTCGGTTCCGTACGCCGTTTCACTCATAATCGGCACAAGCGCCGCCCCGCTTTGGGAAAGCAGCTCCAATTGCCGAATTGCCTCGGCGTGCGTGCAAAAGGAGCCGCACATGGCAAATCCGATTCGTTCCCTGCCCGTCTGCCGAGCCGTTTTGTTCTCATTCATACCGTTTCCTCTCTTTCGTTCTGTTAAGACACAAGCAAGCAAAAAGAATTGCGCGGTGGTGCCTTAAATCTTATAAGCGCCCTTTACAGACGCTCTTTTATCATCCGATCGATGCGCTCGGCGATTGCCTGCCCCGCACTGACCGGTGCATACCGTCCCGGCAGTCCCTGCGCGTACAGCACCCGCAAATGCGCATCCCGTGCATCGGCAGGTGCAAATCCGCCCGGCTTGGAGGCAAGCTCAATCAAAAGCGTATCGCGACAAAGCTCTTGCAAAACACTTCTGCCAATGACATGCTCGGGGACCGTATTAAAAATCACACCGAATCCGGAGACAATCGACGGCGGCACCGTTCCGTCCGACATGTGTTCTGCCAAACAGCCTTCTGCTAAAGCCCAGGCAAGCGCTTCCTCGGAGCGGGCATAAACGGTCACCGAAACGCCGATACCGCGCAACAGCCGCGCCAGAATCCGTCCGATGCGTCCGTAGCCGACAATTGCCGCGCGTGTGCCGCCAAGCACCGTATCGGTATTGGAAATGGCAACCGCGACCGCCCCTTCCGCCGTGGCATGCGCGTTGCGAATAATCAGCTCCTCACTCTTATAATAATCGAAAAGCGGAATACCGGCATGCTCCGCCAATTGGCAAAAGGCTTGCGGGATATAACCGCCAAACAAAAGCGTCCCCCGATGCACCTTATCTATGATTTCCGAAAAACGAATCGGCAAATCCCCCGCCTCGCAAGGAATATGCTCGCCGTCCTGCGTAATCGGCAGCGGCAATACAACAGCCTGTGCATCGCGCAGTGCGCGGGAGAGTGTTGCGCAACCGACTATCCCGTGCGGCATTTGCGCATCGATTCCGAAAACGCAAACACGGTACCCTGCTTCCGAAAGCGCCACTGCCGCCGCAAGCTGACGGCTGTCACCGCCGATGACCGCAATTTCCCGCACCGCTGTTTTTTCCGTTTTTATCTCTGCTGCCCTTTCCTCTGTTG
>CAZMAZ010000145.1:0-4700 GCA_964564255.1 uncultured Clostridium sp.
GTCTGCGGACGGCGACGAGGGCTCCGCGCCCTCGACTGCGCCGCCTTTTGAAAAAGGCGGGCGAAAACTTTCAGCAATCTGGTCTACAGTCTGAAACAAGATACTACTATCTCGTTTCGCAAAGCAAAGTACTGTGCAAATTTCGGTCAAAAGCGGTGCGGCAACAGAGGTCAATCCCTTTCGAACCCGCGAAACGGATCAAGCACTGTCGCCGCTCTCCCGCACTGTTTCTGTTTCCTTTACCCGCTTCTATCCTATGTGCAAAAGCGGATTTATATGCCTTTGCGGACAAGTCCGCGAAAATAAATCAACGCTTATTTGAATCCGATGGCGCTGAGTATGGCACTCAGGTCAAAATTCCCTCCGTCTTCTTCGGGGTAGGCAACAATCGCATCCTCTGCCGCGCCGCCCGCATATTCGGACGAAATATATTCCGCACTCACCATGCCGTAGCTCCGTGCAAGTGCACCGATTGCAAGCATGTCATCCTTTTGCTCCATTTTGGCGCCCAGCTCTCGGTTTAAAGCCTCCGCCTGCTCGTATTCCGACCGTATATCGGCGAGCTCGCTGTTTGCGTGGCTTACCATAACCGAACTGCCGACAATCATGGTCAGTGCAAAAGCAACCATTACAAGCGACGCCATCACACCGCTTGCAAAGCCGAACCGCTTGCCGAAGGACTGCTTTTCCTTCGGTGTCGATTCCTGTTCCTTTTCCACAGGGAACCAGTCCGCTGCCAGTTCATTGAGTTTTACGCCGACGGGATGCCGCAGGAGCGCGCGCAGAAAGGTCGGAAGCTTCTCGGTTTCGGTAAGCCACACTGCTTTTTTTGGCGGTTTCGTGACGGCGCGTGCGGAGATTGGTTCAACCCGCACCGTTTCCTCCTCCCGCGTATCCAAATTCGAATAATCGGGTGTTTTGTAACCGCGCTGCGCTTTGTAATAGGCGGCGAAATCATCGGCGGTCATATACGGAATGCCGTTAAATGTACCGCTTCTGTATTTGTTTCTCTTTCCTCCGGATACTCTCTCCGGGCGAACATACGCGCCCGGTGCCATTGCACGGGTCAGCGCTTCGTTGCGCTCCTGCAATGCCGCATCCGCTCTGACGTGGGTTGCTATGCCGCGATCTCTGTACCGATCGCAAAGCATTTCTATGTAATAGGCACAGCCGACGGTCTCGGTACTGTTCCCTGCCATTGCCTGATTCATGCGGGTTCCTCCTCTTTCATTTTTCAATGTATTTCCTGTGTTTTTTCTTCCGGTATTACCCCAATTTCTCTGCCACACGCAGCTTGGCACTGCGGGCGCGGGGATTGTCGTCCAGCTCCCTGTCTGTCGCTTCAATCGGTTTTTTGGTCAAAATCCGCACGCTTGGCTTTTTGCCGCAGACACACACGGGAAATTCCCTGGGGCAGGTACACCCGGTTGCCAGAGCGGCAAAGGTTTGCTTGACAATGCGGTCCTCCAACGAATGGAAGGTGATAACCGCAATCCGTCCGCCGGTACGCAAAAGCGAAACCGCCGAGCGCAGAGTCGGCTCGATAACGTCAAGCTCCCCGTTGACCTCGATGCGAATTGCCTGAAAGGTCCGCTTGGCAGGGTGGTGTCCTCCCTCCCGTGCCGATGCGGGGATCGCGGCTTTGACCAGTGCCGCCAGCTGTCCGGTTGTGCATATGGGCGCCAGGGCGCGCTCCCGTACAATGCTTTCCGCAATGCGCGGTGCGTACCGTTCCTCGCCGTACTCGTAGAGGATTCGTTTCAGCTCCTGCACACTGTAGCCGTTGACAACCTCATACGCGCTTTTGGCGCGTCTCCTGTCCATACGCATATCCAGCGGCGCGTCGGCTTGATAGGAAAAGCCGCGCTCCGGCGTGTCCAGCTGATAAGAGGAGACGCCGAGATCCAGCAAGCACCCGTCAATGGCATCAACGCCATGCAGGCGGCAGACCTCACCGATTTGCGAAAAATTCGCTTGTGCCAGCACAACGCGCTCGGGTCCGAAGCAGGAAAGCCTGTCCCCTGCCGCGCGAATGGCGCATGCGTCCTGATCAATTCCGATCAGTGTGCCGTTTTGCAGACGGGACGCAATTCCGTAGGAATGCCCGCCGCCGCCGACCGTTCCGTCGACGTAAATACCGTCCGGCTTGATGGCAAGTGCCTCCATGCACGCATCAAACATCACCGGCTTATGTGAAAATACAAACGGTTCCGACATGTCTTACAGTCCCAAGGCTTCCAATTCCCGACGAAGGGCTTCGGCATCCTCTTCGGCAATCTGCTTCTGCCAATTCTCCTCCGACCATATCTCGGCATATCGGTAACAACCGACAATTACAACATTTTTTTGAATCTCGGCACAGTCAAGCAGCGCCGGCGTCAGAAGAATCCGCCCCTGTGCATCCGCCGTTACCGAAACGGCAGTGCGATGCAGGGCGCGAACCGTGCGCTCCGCGAGATTTCGGTCCTTGGCAAGAATCGGTGCCAGATACGCATCCCATTCCGCCTCGGCGTACAGCTTCAGACATTTGGTACGCAGATCACGAACCACGACAAGATTGTTTCCAAGCTCGGTTAAAAATTTTGCGGGAATAAACAATCGATTTTTTGCATCCACGCTGTGTCTGTTTTCGCCTGCCAGCATCCGATCCGCCTCCTTTGTCCGATTTTTGGGGTTACGTGCGCGTCCTTTGGACGGGTTTTGCAAGAATTTCTTGCCTGTCTTCGCAAACCCGTCGGTCACCCGAAAACGGGTTTTCGCACCATTTGGCTCCACTTCGCCCCACCTGTATAACCATTATACTACCTTTGAGAGAAAATTGCAAGCAGGGATTTGAAGATTTGCTCGAAAAATTCCGAGCAAATCCGAAAATTTTTTTGTATTTCCTGCATGGATGCCTGTTTTTTCTGCCGCAAAATTCCTATTGATTCAATCGTTTACATTTTATCTCATTTTTTCTTATTTGTGGTGCCGTGACGATTCTTTTTTCCGTTTCCGGATAAAAAGCGAGAGCAAGGCTTTGCCGTTGAACGGAATCAGGGGATAGAGATAACGGTGGGCACCGTCGACGGTTTGATTGGTGCAAAGAAGCAAAACAATCAGACCGAGACCGACAAAAAAGCCGACATAATTCAGGCAGGCAATCAGCACAAGAAGCAGAATGCGCAAAAATTTAAAGGCGTACCCCAATTCATAACTGCGCTGGGTGAAGTTGGCGACCGTTACAAATGCCATATACAGAATCACCTCGGGAATCAGCCACCCGATTTGCACGGCAAATTCGCCGAGAATCAAGCCGCCGACCACCGAAAGCGAATTGGAAAGGGTGTCGGGCGTGTTAAGCGACGCCATACGCAAGCCGTCAATGATAAATTCGGTCAAAAGCAGTTGTACAAGGATAGGAAGCGCACCCCGATCGGCGGGCAGGATAAACAAAAGCGGCGTCGGCACAAGCTGCGGATTGCGCACAAGCAAATACCAAATCGGCGTCAGAAAAAGGGTCAGCCAAAACACCGCATGCCGCAAAAGACGGATATAACCGCCCGTAAGCGGCGAAAAATAAAAGTCGTTAGTCTCCTGCATAAAATCAAAAACAGAGGTCGGCAAAATCATGACGTCGGGAGAGTTGTCTGTCAAAATCAGCACACTTCCCTCCAAAAGCTGTGCCGCCGCGGCATCCGGACGCTCGGTATAGCGAATTTTCGGGAAGGGATTATACCAGCCCCGCTTGATCAGGCATTCGGCAAGAGAAGCGTGCCCGAGCGTCAGGCTGTCGGTGCGAATCTCTCCGAGCTTTTTCCAAAGTTTTTCGACATACGCCGCATCTGCCCTTCCCTGCATATAGCAAAGCACGACATCGGTTTTGGTTGCGGTACCGACAGTCAAACAGCGCATGGTCAGAGCGGTATCCCGAATGCGGCGGCGAATCAGGGCGGTATTAAAGAGCAGGGTCTCCACGAAGCCGTCGCGCGCACCGCGCATGACACGGTCCCCGGACGGCTCTTCGGTCGAGCGCGCGGGGTAACTGCGCGAATCAATCAGAATCGCAAAGGCGCCGAAGGTGGAGCCGAGCACAAGCGACGCGCCGGAAAGAAGCATCTGCACGCAAAGGTCAAGATCTCCGCAAACATCGGTTTCAACATAGGGCAGATGCCGACGGCAAAATGCGGTTGCCGCCGCCTCGCCGTGCAAGAGCTCCCGCTCCCCGTCCGAAAGCGACTTTAAAGAGAGCAGATAAATCATCAGCTTTTGCATGGCGCCGTCCTTGACAAAGCCGTCCAGATAATAGAAGGTCAGTTCATCCTGTCCTATCTGCAGGGTCTTGCGAATCAGGTCAAAACTTTGGTCGACTCGCAGTACACGGTCCGCCAAATCGACATTGGACCGATAGTCGTCCCCCCATTGCGCCGGCTTCTCCGTTTGTGCCGTTTGTTTCGCTTGTTCCTTTTTCTCCACTTGTGCATTCCTCCCGTCCCCGTTTTTTCGGTTTTCGGTTATTATGTGATGCCGTCCGCCCTTTTGATGCCTCGGTCAATGCGACAATTTCGGGAAAACGGCGCAAAATGCGGCAGGCGTGGCGCCTTTTGGCAGGGTTTCGGGACAAAAAGCAGGCATTTTACCCGCCGCTTCCGTCTCCTGCCTCTCTTTCCCTTTTTTGTTGCTTGCAAATTCGCGCGGATTCTGCTATGATGGAAGCAGCT
>CAZMAZ010000146.1:0-4657 GCA_964564255.1 uncultured Clostridium sp.
AATATCTGGACTGGGGAGGAGATTGAAAAATGATTTTGCTTTTTACTTGCTTGACGATTCTTAATGTCGTAATACAGACTATTAAAAGTCTTTGCACTGTTCGTTGTTCTACTCGGGTTTCCGCTTGCGTTAATGCAATTGCCTATGGTCTTTATACTTTTGTAATCTTCTACACTACGGCAGGAGGTATGCCGCTGTGGCTTAAAGCACTGATTACCGCTATTGCTAACTTGATTGGTGTTGTTGTTGCTAATAAATTGTTTGACAAGGTTTTCACTCGTGAAGTGCGTTGGAAGGTTGAAGTTTCCATTCCCTTCAATGTGGCAAGTGTTTTTGAAAGTAATTTGAAGAAGAAGGAACTTGAATGGTATAAATGCGGCGAAAGCATTGGATGGACGGCATATGCAGTTTTTTGCGCTGATAAGGCCGCAAGCCGTGAGTTAAATAGCATTTTGCCTAACGGCGCAAAGTATAATGTTGTAGAGTGCGTAAAAAGACTATAAGGAGGATGGAAATGAGTGTTAGTTGGATTGTTCTTATTGTAATTGTTGGCGTTATTGGTTTGGTGCTTGGAATTGGTTTTTATGATGGGAAAAAACCGAGAACAGGCATAATTACATTTTTTGCTACTTTTGTAATCGTCGTTCTTATGATACTTTTTGGCTTTTGGTATTACAATAATACCGCAAAAGGAATTCGTGCGATGAAAGATCAACAGAGTAATCTAAATAATGGCATTAATCGTGAAATCACCATTGCCGCAGAAGACGGAAGAGAAATCTATCATTATCGGGGCAAATGTGATATTGAAACGAACGATAAGTATATTATTTTTGAAGATGAAAATGGTTGCCGTCAAATGATTTATTGGGGTATTACTGATACAATTATTATTAGTGAAATTGAATAAGGGGCGAAAGCCCCTTTAATTTTTTGTTATGCGGCGATACGAACCGCAAGATAACATAAAATTAAAGCGGCGTGAGCCGCTTTACTTTTCTTCTTCTTTGTTTTTGTTCTTCTTCTTTTTGTTTTCTGCCGCTCGTTCCTTTCTTTGTCTTACCAATTCGCAGTTTTCCAAATAACGCTGATTTTCTTCATAAGGATCGTATTCCGTTCCATCTCTTTTTTGTTTGTTCGCCATAATTCGCAAAGTGATAGATGCTTCATTATTTTCTTCGTCAAGCGTAGGGAATGCCAAATGAAAAGCCGCAGAAGTGCTATTGTCACTGATAGGAACTCGCAAAACCTCATATCCCTCATCCGTAAGATATTTTTCAATCTTCAAAAGAATCTCGTCTTTGAACTGATTGACTTTTACGCTCATTGAAAACCGCCTTTCTGGTTTGAGAAGTGTCCTTCTTCTATCTATAAGTATTATAACACGGGGTAGGGTAGAAGTCAAGTTAAGATATTATTAAGCGGCAGAACGTTCCGCAAATTAAACTTAATTTTACTTGACTTCTTTTTCCTTCTGTGTTATAATAGTATCAAGAAAGGGAGGGAAATAAAATGCTTGAAGTAATTGAGGGATTCCGTTCTACTGATGGAACTTTCTTTGAGGATGAAGAGGAAGCCGTAAATTATGAAGTTAGTTATCTGTTGAGGGATAGCGGCATAACTTTTTATGATGCTTACGGCAACGAACTTGATTTCTCTAAACCGTTTGATGTTTCTTTTGAAAAAGTTGATTTTATTAGAATCGCAACTGAAAAAGATTTGAGTATCCTTTATGACATTGGGGAAACCTTGTGGCAGGTGCGAGAAGATAGCTTCCCCCCTTCGGCAGGGCTGTTTCATTATGTAGATGGAGTATGGTATTCACAAGAAGAAGAACTAAACTTTCTTGTTGATAGTTGGGGGAACCTGTGGAATGGGGATGCTTAACCGAAAGGTTAAGCATTTGTTTATTTACAGAACGAATAAAGAAGGGCGTTGCCGCCCTTACCATAAGGAGATAATTTCCAACTCAACACATTCTTTAATAAACTCTTCTACATTATTACAAACCCCATCAATTGTAGAATCGGCGATTGATACAAAAGTTTCGTTTCCACTAATGTGAAAAACTCCACATTCAATATAGCCGCCTTCATAACAAGCCCCAATGACGGACATCACAACAGAACAAGCATCTTCGTAATTCTTTTCAGGATTATACCACGAATGATTTTTTCCTTCTTCATCTTTATACTCAATAACAAAGCCGCTGCCGTCAGCATAGACAATACCAAACATTGTATTATTAGGGAGTACCAGCTCTCCTTCGGTCATATAAGTAAGATAACTAACTTCTCCTGTGTCAGCCCTTTCGCATCCAAGCATAGTAGTGATATTATCCATAAAATCCTGTTCTGCAAACGCAACGCCGCACATCATCACCATTACTACACAAATGATTGCCGCTACAAACTTCTTCATTCTCTGTTTTCCTTTCTGTGTTGTAAGAGTTTAGCACCTCTCTTGATTGATTATATTATAGCATAATAGGGGTAGAGTGTCAAGTTAGGAATAAAAGAAGTTGCGGTTCGTTCTTCTTCTTAATCTAA
This sequence comes from uncultured Clostridium sp., assembly GCA_964564255.1. Lineage (GTDB taxonomy): Bacteria > Bacillota > Clostridia > Oscillospirales > CAG-272 > CAG-448. The sequence goes on from CAZMAZ010000146.1 coordinate 2,550, forward strand.
AATTAAATTGACAAGGGGTTTGTTTTGTGATATACTTTTATTAAAAGAAAGGGGATAAGATAATGAAGTATAAAGTTGAAATTGAATGGTTGAGAAGGTCAATTGGTTGGATTAACGCTTATGATACCGACGAAGATCAATATGCCTACTATGTAGAAGAAAAAGATTGGAAAGACTTTTTGAATAGTATGGCAACGGAGTTCAAAGAGATTGTAAAAGCGAATGCTTTGAGGGTAGAAGAATGAAGATAACAAAAGAACAATACGCCCATTTTCTTAATTATAACTTTATTACTTTTCAAGATTACTTGTTTAATTATTCTCTTGAAAGGTCAATGGATGGAAGTCCTATGGTTTCTCGCAGAGTAAAGAAATGGGCACTAATTGTGTTTTATCCTCTTCTTTCTCTTGAAAGACTTCTTTCGGGAGAATTTGAATGGCCGGATAGGTATTATCGTTACTATCAAAGAGTTTTGCACCAATGGAATTGCAAGCACTGGGAGGAAGCCGAAAGAATGCTTAAAGAAGAGGGGTAAAACCCTCTTCTTTAATTTTGCGTGAAGGTGCGGTTCGTTCTTTTGTTTTACATAAAAATAAAGTGGGCGGCAATGCCGCCCATTCTTTTAACAAATACCTACGCACTTTTCTGTTTCATCAAACATTTCACGCATCATCTTTTTTGCAACCTTCTTCATTTCTTCATAAAAATATTTGATGTTTGTCTGTGCTGAATCATTTTTCAAAGCCGCATTCAAAATCTGGTAGCGAAATCCATACGGAATGCTATCATCTGTAAGAATGGGGTTAGCGTTCAAAATGTTGTTGCGGAGAGATAGCAGGTTATTAAGCGCATTAGCAATTGCGGCTCCATCCTTGAAAGAGCGCGCTCTATCTACAGTATCATCCCTTACTTGCCTTGCGGAACGAAGACCATAATTTCCGTTATAGGAAGCCGCATCATTGTTGATAACCCAGCGGCAGAACGAGTTCTTGAAAGAATCATAATAGCAATATTCCTGCGAGAACATCATAAACCGCACGAAACGGGGCTGAGTCTTGAAGAATGCAAAATTGCCATTCTTCACCAGCGTATTTACATACTCATCGTAATGAGTGGTAAGTTCAGTCAAGAGGGCATTATAAAGTTCGTCGGCGGTGTTATAAGGAGCAAAGTTATTCTGGACGAAATTGGAAGCATAAATCTTTGCCATGATTGTTAATTCCTTTCTGGTTTGTAAATGTTTTCCTTCATTTGATGTCGATATTATAAACCATAGGACGGGAATTGTCAAGTTAAGAGTGTGTTATGGTGCGGTTCGTTCTTTGCGTTTTCACAAAATTAACAAAGCGGTTTCACCTCAATGGTGAAGCCGCTCCAAGAACTTATAAAGCACATCAAGCAAATCGGTTTTAGTGGGGTCAATGGCAACACGATTTATGCTATCCCATTCTTTTCTATTTTTTTCTTCATCATCTACTAAATAGAAACAAGAATACGGATTGCCATAGATAGTATTTACAACCGTTTGTTTTGGCGTGCCGTAATGAAGAAAATGAAAGTTTTCTTTTACTGGTTCAAGCAAACCATAACGCATAAGCCACGATTTCTTGCAAAGACGGGTCATCCTATCAAAATCGGGTGATGCGTTTTTGCTGCCCCAAGTAATAATACCGACCTTGTAGCCGCAAGACTTCAAAGCATTAATTATCTCTGCAAGCAAGTCTGTATCAACCATCGGTTTTGCATCCAGATAGGGGTTATAATCTTCGTTGCGAAGTTTTTCCAGCCAGTGCGGCACAGCGTAAAGGTCAGCTAATACTCCATCCATATCAAGGTAAATGTAGCCTTTTTCCAGCATTGATAAGCACTTCCTTTCTTTACTTATATTATACCAGCTTCCAGCTTGCTTGTCAAGTTAAGGTTTTGTAAAGTTCCAGCTTGCAATTTACACGGTGGTTCCATTGGATGAAATAAGGCATAACTTGCAAAAGGGCAGACTTATTCCGTAAAAGGGCAGACTTCACCCTTAACACAGTTTTAATTTTAACTTTTTCTTTACGCATAACTATCCGCTATTATCATATCATAAAAATTAAAAAATGTCAAGT
>CAZMAZ010000147.1:0-4602 GCA_964564255.1 uncultured Clostridium sp.
ATGACGGAAAAGATCTCGCCGAATCTGCGTGCGATGAATTTTTAGAGGTGCCCTCAAATCAAAAAAGGAGATCGGAAGCATGAAAAAAAGATTGATACCGGCACTCTTACTGATTGTTGCGATGCTGGCGGCGTGTCTCGCATTGACCGTTTTAAATACGGCGGCAGTAGAAGAAGGCTATTACGTGATTGTGCAAAATGCGGATGAACTTTCCGAGTTGAAGGGAAAATCCGCCGAAAACGCACCGATTATATTGGACGGCGCATCGGTGAGCGCGGACGCCGCAGGCAGAGGCGGTAAAACCGTGTTTTTTAACGGATATGTCGCGACCAATCAGCGGGTTCGTTCTTACAAGGTTTATATGGACGGCAGCGTTGCTTCGGATGCATTGAGTTATTCCTTTAACAAATTGGATTCTTATTCCGCAGGATCGGAATATATGGGAGAAGAGTCTCCCAAAAGTGCTACTTTCAATATTACGGTAAAGATTCCGGAAGGCACTTATAATGTTGTATCCATCGTTGCGGTTGATGCGGAAGGCGGAGAAACGGAAGTCATTCGTTTGACAAATCTGACTGTAACCGCACCTACAAAGGAGTTGCAGGAAAATTATCCGGAGGAAGCGGAGCCGTGCTATACATTGACCGCAAATGATTTGATAGGCGGCACTTCTCCGAATGCCGTTTCTGTGACGCTTTCGGAGGACGGCTCTTATGCCGTTTTTGTCGCCGAGCAAAAGGGCGACCCGTATGCCTACTATTTTACAGGGACGGAAACCCATGTCGGTCGATACCTTCTTTTGAAATATCGGAATAACAGCGAGATTCCGCGTGCACAGTTTTATATTGCCCAGGGTGCGGGGATTGCCAGTGACAAGAATATGATTGAGTTCCCGGTAGAAGCCTACAGCGAATGGACATATGCCATTGTGGATCTTGCCGAAAATGACTGCTACAATACGGAAACACAGTCATTGATGTATTTCCGTTTTGACCCGCTGGAAGCGCGCAACTGCTTCAGTGATGATTATGTATTTACGGGCAATGAAAGTATGGACGTTGCCTATATTATGGGATTTACCACGCTTGCGGGCGCAAAACATTACTTGGAAGAAAAAGAATTGCATGAGGTTACCAAGACCCTTGGCGAAAACAAGGCGTCCGAGATTGAAAGCGATGACGGTCGGTACTATTATACAAATGCCCGGGGAGAACGATATGAGTTGACCGCGGTTGAGGGCGTTGGATATACCTATGCGACGCAGGATGTGCGCGCGCCGTTCAAAGGCGTTCCCACCTTGCTTTTGACCGGTAGTGCTTTGGCAGGAAACAATCCGACGAACGCAACTGTTTCATCTGATATGGAAACGGGAATTGTTACGGTAACGCCCGCGCAAGAGGATCCGTATTATACGTTGCTCGGTACCGTTACGCAGGACCCGAACGCGGCAGGCGAAAAAATTCGCATTTCGCGATACATGGTGATGCGGTATCGCACCGAAGCGGTACGGGAAGACGGTTCCCCCGAAAAATTCCAGATGTTTATTGATTCCGAAACCTATTTGCCGGATGAAAGTACTTCTTTCTATCAGGCGCTGGAGGGAGACGGTCAGTGGCATACACTTGTTATTGATTTGGCGGCGCAAGAGCTTTCTCGTTTGAATACCGATACATATGAGGTGAACTATGTTCGCTTTGATGTTTTTGACAAGGTGTACAATAAACCGCTTGAGATAGAGTATGTTGCGTTTTTCGACTCCGAAGATGCCGCTTGTCAGTACGTGCACAGCTACAAGATTTATCGTGTGACCTTTAAGGCGGACAATAAGACGGTCGGCGTTGTTTATTATGAGCCGGGCACCACGGAAATAACGCCTCCGCCTGTTCCCGAAATCGAGGGATACAGAGGTGAGTGGGAGCCGTTTACGCTGTCGGATTCCAATCTTGTGGTTCGTGCCAAATACACCCGAATCGCAACAACAGATCAATCTGGCTCCTCTAACCAAGACACCGGTGGCGAGACAACCGGCGAATTGCCGAAAGATACCGAAGGAGGAGATGCCGGGACCACTACGGGCGGTACAACGACCGCTGATCCCGATTCTGCGCAAACCGACGTGCCACCAAAGGAAAACAACGGTTGCGGCTCGGTGCTCGGGTCTGTTTCCATGATTTTGACTTTGCTTTGTTGCTTCGGATACGGCATGCGCAAAAAAGATTGATGTTTGAAGGGTTTCTTTTTGAATTTGCATAAAGCAACATTTAAACGCTTGTCCTTTTCCAAAAGGGCAGGCGTTTAGGTGTTTTGTAACGAAATTCAAGAACAAAGGAAATAAAAAGCCCGGAAAGTCGGAAGTGGTTTCTTAAAATATCCTTGACAAACACAGTCAAATCATGTATAATTGAGATAGATAAAAACGGAGGTGCGATATGTCACAGATAAAACATGTAACGGTTCGAATTGAATCCGAATATATCAAGGATGTGGGCTCCATGCTTGGCACAGGATTTGAACAAGCAATTTTGGAAGAAAGACTCAATCAATATATAGACGAGGCATGGAAGGCGTACCGTGCGAACACGGAGGAGGAAGATACCGCACATATTGCGGTATTGGTAGCCGGGACACTGGAGGAAAACGACTCTCTTGTGCGTTTGTGCTATGAGGAAATTATAATGGAAAGCGAAGAGCATATACGGAAATGCCTTTGCTTTTCAAAAGACAACCCGAATCTGATTACATTGCATCAGTCTGGGGAAAATATGAATGCCACTTTGACTTTTCAAGAGGGTGAAACGTATCAGTGCCCGTACAGTCTTGAATTTGGAGATTTAATAATCGATGTGAGTACAACGCGCCTTGTAAATCATTTGCTTTCCGAGGGATGTCTGCTTTTGGAATATGATTTGCGGTTTGGCAGTTCGGTTTCGGAGCATAATTTTTTGACGGTGCAAATTGACGAGTGTAGGAAACGGGAGCATGGCGGGAAGCGTGCAAATAAGGCATATTACGAAGGAGAAAAGGCATAATGGAAGTGAAAACAATACAAGATGTCGGACGCCTGTATCAATCTGTCGCAGACCAAATCGGGCGTGTTATTTACGGAAAAAACGACAAAATTCGCATGGTTTTGACTGTTTTATTTGCAGGGGGGCATTTACTTCTGGACGATATTCCGGGCACGGGAAAAACCAGCTTGGCGCGCGCATTGGCAAAAACAATCGGTGCGGAATGCAAGCGTGTGCAGTTTACGCCGGATTTGTTGCCGACCGATTTAACCGGAATTCACTATTACAATCAGAAAGAAGAAGGATTTACTTTCCATCGGGGACCGATTTTTACCAATATTCTGATTGCGGATGAAATTAACCGTGCTACCCCGCGCACGCAATCGGCACTGTTGGAATGTATGGGGGAAGGACAGGTTACGGTAGACGGAGAAACCATGCGACTTGCATCTCCTTTTTTTGTGATTGCCACGCAAAATCCGATTGAGTCGCAGGGTACATTCCCGCTTCCCGAAGCACAGATGGACCGTTTTTTGGCACGGCTGTCGCTGGGGTATCCCGAAGAGGGCGCCGAAAAGGACATTTTGTGCGGACATGCAATTTGTTCACCGCTTGAAACCTTGGAGCCGATTTGCTCCGGAGAAGATATTACAGCCGCTGCGGCACTTGTGCGGCATGTACATGTCAGCGAAAGCATTCGCGATTATTTGGTGGCGTTGGTTGGGGAAACGCGTCGGGACGCACGCTTGCGTTTGGGCGTCAGTCCCCGCGGCACCTTGGCATTGATGCATGCGTCGCAGGCGTATGCCGCTTGTGACGGACGAGAGTATGTGCTCCCCGACGATGTGAAAGCGGTGGCGGTTGCTGTTTTGTCGCATCGCGTTCTTGTGCGGTCGCAACACACCATTCGCACTGCCGATGCGGCAGAAAATGTGATTTCTCTCTTGCTGGATACAATACCCGCACCGATCGTATGAGCAGATACAAAGTAAGGAAACACCTTGTTCCTCGCGCTGTGCATGCGGCGGCATGCAAAGATTTGCTCCTGCGAATCGGAGGGACTGTTCTGTATTACGGACTGATCGGAAGTGCACTTGTGCATTATTGGCGTCAATCGTCCGCATGGAAACACGGGATAACGGTACTTTTGCAGAGAGAATTTTTCGTTTTACTGTTTGTTTTCCTGTTTGCAATTGCAACGTCAATCCCTTTGTTTCGCTTATGGAGACTGTTTTCGGATCGGTGTGTTTGCGGCGTTTTGACCGGCTCGGAAGTATATCGGTATTACGGTAGGGGCAGAAATCGGGCAGGGCGCTTGCGCATAGAGGAACACATGGGCATGAAGCTTTTTGTGCGAGACGAGGCGAACAAAACACATACGGTGCGGACACAGCTCCCCGAAGGGGGATTCGGCAGTTATTATCGGGTTGGAGACAGAATTTTGCATTTTCGCGGTTTGCCGTATCCGATTTCTCCGGATGCTGAAATGCGCGGAGAGCGTATTTGTCCGTGGTGCGGGACGATAGAGAGGGAAGGGCATAATGTATGCGCACAATGCGAGCGACATTTGCTTTCTTTTCCCGAGGATTTTATG
>CAZMAZ010000148.1:0-4561 GCA_964564255.1 uncultured Clostridium sp.
ATAGGCAGAAAAAGGAGGAGAAAAAATGTCATTTCCCAAGAATTTTTTATGGGGTTGTGCCACCAGTGCGGCACAGATTGAAGGCGCCTGCTTTGAAGACGGAAAAACCGCTTCGATTTGGGACGTCATGGCGACAAAGCCGGGCAAAATTTACGGCGGACAAACGCCGGCAAACGCATGCGACAGTTACCATCGCCTTGACCGTGATTTGCAAAATTTACTTGCGCTCGGCGTCAATGCCTATCGCATGTCGATTTCGTGGGCGCGCGTATTGCCGAACGGCACCGGGGCGCTCAATCAAAAGGGCGTGGATTATTACAAGCGTGTTTTTGACAGCTTACTTACAAACGGTATTATGCCGAGTGTGACGCTGTATCATTGGGACCTGCCGCAGGTATTGGAGGACAAGGGCGGCTGGGTCAATCGCGACAGCATCGAATGGTTCGGCGAATATGCGGACAAGATGTTTGCCACCTTTGGCGATGTGATTCCGATGTGGGCAACCGTCAACGAGCCGATTGCAACCTATGTCGGGTACGCATGCGGCGGTTTTGCGCCCGGCTACACCAATGAGGTTTGGGGCAATCAGGCAAGACACAACCTTCTGGTTGCGCACGGTAAGGCGGTGGAAGCCTTCCGCGCACGGCACCTGCAGAGCCAAATCGGCATTGTGATTGACATTTGGAAGCGACATGCACTGACCGATTCGCCCGAGGATATTGCCATGATGGTCGATCAGGACGAACGCAACTGGAAATTTTACTGTGACCCGATTTTTTCGGGAAAATACAGCGACTATATTATGGAGCATCTTGCGGCAGAGGGAACGCTGATGAAAATCGGACCGCAGGATTTTGCGCTGACCTCGCTTCCGCTGGATTATTTCGGTCTGAATGTTTACAACCGTGTTCCCGTGACAGCCGACAAGCAGGTGGCAATGGATTTTTCGCAGGGTGGCAATTTCCTAAACAACCGCACCGAATACTACCCGCGGGCGGTTTACGATGCCATTTGTTTGCTTCATGAGCTGTACGGGCTGAAAATTCCAATCTATATCACCGAAAACGGCACCTATTTTGAGGGAACCGAGCCTGTCGGTGAGGATGGCATGATTCACGACGACGACAGGATACGGTATATCTCCGGGTTTTTGACCTGGCTGGAAAAAGCGATTGACGAGGGATTTGACGTGCGCGGCTATTTTCTGTGGAGTCTGATGGACAATTTCGAATGGAGCGCGGGGAACAATTTCAAATTCGGCATCCAGTCGACCGATCCCATTACCTTTGATACCAAATGGAAAAAGAGCGCGTATTTTTATCGCGATTTTATCGCGGCGCATAAATCCTAAGCTATTTCATTCGGAAGTTGTGTGATAAATCACAAAACTTTTGGAAATACTATTGACAGGCAATGCAAGATATGCTATAATTTGTATCGGTAAACATGTGACAATACACACAAGTTCCGAAAGGAGAGGGATTGATGAAAGAGCCAAAACAGATTGAACGGGATGCCTATTTGAAAAAACTGATTGCCAAGCGTGACAACGGGCTTGTCAAGGTAATCACGGGAGTGCGCAGATGCGGCAAATCCTATTTGTTGTTTACTCTGTATCGGCAGTATCTTTTGGAAAGCGGTGTTGCCGAGGAACAGATTGTCAGTCTTGCACTGGACAACATTCTGCATGCGAGGTATCGCGACCCGATGGTGCTTGCCGAATATCTGGAAGCACATACCCCGAAAAACGGAAGCCGCTATTACGTGCTTTTGGATGAAATTCAATATGTCGGCAAGAAGAAAATACAGGACAATCCGGAAATACAAATTTCGTTTTACGATGTTCTCAACGCGCTGATGCAGAAGGGAAATACGGATATTTACGTGACCGGGAGCAATTCCAAAATGCTTTCAAGCGATATTGCCACCGAGTTTCGCGGTAGAGGGGATGAGCTTCACATGCAGCCGCTGTCGTTTTCGGAATTTTATTCCTATCGAGGCGGTGATAAATCGGATGCTTTTTCGGAATATCTGACCTATGGCGGATTGCCCATGACCGCATTTTTAAGCGATCCCGCGGAAAAGAAAAAATATCTGTCGGATTTGTTCAGAGAAACCTATCTCAAGGATATTTTGGAACGGCATGATATTGCATATCCTGCGTCGCTTGCCTTGATTGCCGATGAGCTTTGTTCTGCAGTCGGCTCTCTGACCAATGTAAGTAAGATTGCCGATACCTTATTGACAGTAAGACAGACCAAAATCGACAGTGAAACGGTTGGTGCTTATCTCGGTTATCTGACCGAGGCGTATCTGTTTGCGCGTTCCGACCGTTATGATGTCAAGGGACGAAGATATTTTTCTTATCCGAGCAAATATTACTGCGTGGATACCGGACTGCGCAATGCGCGTCTGAATTTTCGCCAGCTTGAAGAAAGCCATCTGATGGAAAATGTAATTTATAATGCACTTTGTCGGCGCGGGTATTCTGTCGATGTCGGCGTAGTGGAGGCGATTGACGGTGCGGGAGAGAACCGAAAGCGCAGGACTTATGAGATTGATTTTGTCGTCAATGCGGAAAATGCGGGTGAAAAATATTATATCCAGTCTGCACTGAATCTTGATACACCCGAAAAAAGCGCGCAGGAGCTTCGTCCTTTTTTGAAAATCCCGCGAGACTTTACAAGACGGATTGTGATTACAAGATCAAATATGCCGGCATGGACAGACGAATACGGAATATTGCACCTTGGCATTTACGATTTTTTGCTGCATGAAACGATTTGAAACGATTTGAAATGATTTGAAAGCGTTTACAGAGAAAAAAATACAAAAGCGACGCCGGAGAACCGCGGTAAATCGGTGAAGCCGGAACCAATTCATATAAAAGCCCCCGCACAGTTTTGGGCTGTGCGGGGGCTTTTTAAATCGTTAAAAGTGCAATACGCGGGAAGCGATTGCGAAATAGACCAAAAGGGTCAGGGTATCAACAATGGTGGTAACAAAAGGAGATGCCATGACGGCGGGGTCCAATTTGATTGCTTTTGCGAGAATCGGCAGGCAAGCACCGACAATGGAGGCAATGACAATGGCAAAGAAGATGGTGGCACTGACCACCGCGGCAATCAGCAATTTTTCGGGCTCTGTCGAGAAGTGGCAGTCCACAATCCAGGTTTTGACAAAGCAGGCGAGTGCAACCGCCAAGCCGGTAAACAGGGAAACGCGGAATTCCTTCCAGATAATGCGGAAAATATCCTTTTGCGTAAATTCTCCCAGAGACAGTGCGCGGATAATGGTAACAGAGGATTGACCGCCCGCGTTTCCGCCGGTGTCCATCAGCATGGGGATAAAGGCGGAGAGGGAAAGCGCAAGCGTGACATGGGAAAGCGCCCCCTCGTAATGAGAAATAATGGTGCTGGTAAAGGTGGCGGAGACCATCAGAAGCAAAAGCCACGGAATGCGTTTTTTCCAGGTTTCGAACACGCCCGTTTTCATATACGGCTTGTCACCCGGCAAAATTGCCGCCATTTTTTCAATATCCTCGGTCGCCTCGTCCTCAATGACGTCCAAGGCGTCGTCGACGGTTACGATACCGACCAAACGGTTTTCCTTGTCCACAATCGGCAGGGCGAGAATGTCGTATTTTGCAATCATGGAAGCGACCGTTTCGCGGTCGTCCAGTGTATGTGCGCTGATAATGTCGCTGGTCATCAGTTCGGCAATGCTTTCGTCGGGTGCGGCAAACAAAAGCTCACGGAAGGAGACAATCCCTTCCAATACGCGGGCATTGTCGGTGACATATGCCGTGTAAACGGTTTCTTTGTCGATACCGGTTTTGCGAATATGGGCAATGGCTTCTTCCACGGTCATATTTTTGCGTAAATCGATAAATTCCGCGGTCATGACACTGCCCGCACTGTCTTCGGGGTAGGCAAGAAAACGGTTGATTTCCCGCCGCGTGTCGGGTGTGACATTGCGCATGATTCTGCTGACAATATTGGCAGGAAGCTCTTCCAGCATATCGACCGCATCGTCGAGAAACAAATCTTCGACAATCACCGAAATTTCGCGGTCGGTCATGGCGCTGATAATGCGCTCCTGCACATCGGAATCCAGTTCCGCAAAAACGTCGGCGGCAATGTCCTTTTTCAGCATGCGAAAAACGGCGGGAATCCGTTTTTCGGGCAATTCATTGAAAAAGTCCGCCGCGTCGACCGGGTTCATGTCCTCCAGCTCGTGAATAAAGTCGGTATAATGCTTTTGATCAAGCAATTCGATTAGATGGTCGAATTTGCTTTCCATCAAGCGCTCGTGCTCGCTTTCGTATTCGCCGCTTGGCTCGTAAGGCTCTTCGGAAAGGTCTTCCTGTTCGGTACGGGGAGGGGGAACAACGGTTTTTTCTGTGTATTTCGGATCGGTCGTTTCCTGCTCGGCTTCTTTTCTTTGCTCCGCTTTTTGCTTTGCGCTTTGTTCCGTATTCAGTTCCGTGTTTTCTTCTGCGCTTTGCATGTCTTTGCTTTGCTTTTCGGACATGAGCTTCACCTCCTCGGATGCATTTTTT
>CAZMAZ010000149.1:0-4555 GCA_964564255.1 uncultured Clostridium sp.
AACCGTTTGTATTTGCTGCCGGAAATGTCCGTGTGACATTGGACTATAACATTAGAACCGCCCTGCGATCTACGGATTTTCTAAATCCAAGCTGCACCACCGTTCCCGTGCCGGAGTCACCCTGCATTTTAGAGGTGAAGTGGGACAATTTTCTGCCGGATGTGGTGCGCCAAGCGGTGCAGCTGGGAGACAGGCACGCCACCGCTTATTCCAAATATGCCGCCTGTCGAATGTACGATTAACAAATAATGTGCGATTAACAAATAAGGAGTGTAAAATTTATGACTTTCAGCGATATTTTTAAATCCGGTTTTCTGGAAAATGTAACTGCCATCAGCGTTTTTGATATGATTTTGACCATTGTCCTGTCCTTTGGCATCGGTCTGTTCATCTTCCTTGTGTACAAGAAGACCTACCGTGGCGTGATGTATTCTGCCGGCTTCGGTACGGCGCTCATCGCCCTGACCATGATCACTTCCACCGTGATTCTTGCCGTGACCAGCAATGTGGTACTCTCTCTCGGTATGGTGGGCGCGTTGTCCATTGTTCGCTTCCGTACTGCCATCAAAGATCCGTTGGACATTGTTTTCCTGTTCTGGTCCATTGCAGCCGGTATTATTCTGGCGGCAGGTATGATTCCGCTGGCGATCATCGGCAGTGTCTGCATCGGTATCATTCTTATGGTGTTTGTCAATAAAAAATCCAACACCCACCCCTACATGGTGGTGCTGCGCTGTACCGATCATGATGCGGAGGTGAAGGCAAAGGAATTTCTCGCAAAGAATGTAACCAAATTCACAATCAAGAGTAAATCTGCCGCAAAGGGTGCAATCGAACTGAATATCGAGGTTCGCCTGAAAGAGGATAATACCGATTTTATCAATACTCTTTCCGAAATGCCCGGTGTCGACAGTGCGGTGATCGTATCCTATAACGGCGATTACATGGGGTAAGCCTATGTCGGGAAGCAAACATTTTGACCGCATCGCCGCGATCGTGACGGTGATAACATTGGTGTTGGCCGTTCTGTTTATGAATGGCGCCGCCCTTGGAATTGAGGTCATGGCAACAACGATGGGATATGAAAACAGGCTTTTTGACAACACGAAGGTCCACACCGTCGACATCGTGATGAACGACTGGGAGGATATGATTGATAACGCCGCAAGCGAGGAATATTATGCAGCCAATGTGGTCATTGACGGGGAGTCCTACAAGAATGTAGGGATCCGTACAAAAGGCAACACGTCCCTGTCCACCGTTGCAACCTTGGGCAGTGAACGGTACAGCTTCAAAATCGAATTTGACCACTATGACAAAACCAAATCTTATCACGGGCTGGACAAGCTGAGCTTGAATAATCTGATTCAAGATTCCACCATGATGAAGGACTACCTGACCTACACCATGATGAACGAGTTCGGCGTCAATTCTTCTCTGTGCAGTTATGTCTATATCACCGTTAACGGGGAGGATTGGGGATTGTATCTTGCCGTGGAGGGTGTGGAGGAAGCCTTTTTGAAACGCAATTACGGCTCGAATTACGGTGCATTGTATAAGCCGGACAGCCTGAGCTTCGGAGGCGGTCGCGGCAACGGCGGCGATTTCGATATGAGCGACTTTAATTTTGATTTCGGCGGTGCCGCTGATGACGGAAACACATTTGCCCCATCCGCTGTCCCCGGCAACGGAATGCCCGATATGCCCTCCACGGGCGGCACAGAAATGCCGGATGGGTTTGATTCTTCAAACATTACGGATCATTTTGATCCGTCCTCCATGTTTGGTGGCAATGGCGGCAATGGCGGCAATGGCGGAGGCTTTGGCGGCAGTATGGGAATGGGCTCCGACGATGTAAAGCTGCAATACATCGACGATAACATCAGCAGCTATTCCAACATCTGGAACAACGCAAAGACAGATATTACCGAAGCCGACCAAACAAGGCTGATCGATTCTCTGAAAAAGCTGTCAAATAACGGGGATATTGCATCTGCTGTGGATGTGGAGCAGGTCATTCGCTATTTTGTTGTCCACAATTATGTCTGCAACGGAGACAGCTACACCGGTTCCATGGTTCACAACTACTACCTCTACGAAAAAGATGGGAAGCTGGCTATGATTCCATGGGACTACAACCTTGCTTTTGGCACATTCACCGGCGGCGATGCCAACGGAACGGTCAATACACCTATTGACGCACCGGTATCCGGCGATTCTTCCGACCGCCCCATGTGGAGCTGGATTGTTTCCGACGAAGAATATACGGAAATATATCACCGGTATTTTTCCGCGTTTTTAAGCAGCGTTGACATTGAAGGCATCATTGATAATGCCTACGGTTTGATTAAGGAGTATGTGGCAAAAGACCCGACCGCATTTTACAGCTGTGAGGAATTTGAGCAGGGCGTTGAAACCATCCGTCAGTTCTGCGCGCTTCGCAGTGAGAGTATTTCCATGCAGCTTGCAAACAACGAAACCGCAAATGATATGAGCTACGTGGATGCATCCAATATCACGCTGTCCGACATGGGCTCCATGGGTGGCGGCATGGGCGGTGGAGATATGCCCGGTATGCCGGATAACAAAGGCGATTTTAACGGTTCTATGTCGGACGGCGCCGATGCACAGGTTGCCCCGACCGCAAAGGAAAGCGGGGAAAGTAATATGCCCGGCTCTCTCGGTGAGATGCCGGACGGATTCGACCCCTCCAATCTGCCGGATGGGTTCAATCCGTCCGATATGCAGGGCGGTGTTGGCGGCAATTTCCCGGGGCAATCCTTTGGCGAGGGAAACGGGGATATGATGCCATCCGGTGATACGGGTGCGAACGGTGCAAACGGTGCAAACGGTTTCGACCGTCCTTCCGACAGCAATATGAAAATACCCGACGGAGATTTCTCCTTTGGTGTGGGGGACAATACTGCCCCTTCAACCGATATGACCGCATGGATCTGGATTGCTATATCTGTCGCAGTCCTTGGCATAGGATTGATTGCGGCTAAAAAATTTAGGGGATAAAAAAGGGAATAGCGGCTGTAGCTTTGCTACAGCCGTCGCTCTTTTATCTAAACCGAAAAAAACCTTTCTGTCGCCCGACGTCTCAGGCGGTCCGCCCGAACGGCTTGTAATCCTCCGCCGACGAATCACACTGTCATTCTGAGCGTAAACGCTGTCAAGCGTTCGCGAAGAATCTCTTTTATTTTACGCTCCCGCCGAGATTCTTCACGTTGCTTGGAATGACACGGCGGGGCGGCGTCAGCGGTGGAGAGATTGCCTTTTTTTTGCAAAAAAATGAAAAACAAAAAATTTTTAAAAATTTTTTTCATACCTGTAAGATTTCCTATTTTCTTTCGTATACAATAACGAACAGAGGACCGAAAGGGACTGCGGGGTCCGCGGCATGTGGCTCCGGGGAGCCGCAAATCGGTCAAAATAGAGGAGGATTTTACATGAAAAAGTTTTTATTCGCATTGACAGCACTTATTTTGGCAGTCGTTTTATGCTATGCTTTTGTAGGCTGCACAAACGAGGGGACCGACGATGATTTTCTTGAAAATGATACCGGCGAAAAAGGCGCGAAATCGAACGGTAGCAGCAACCAAAAAGACAACACCGACCCTCCGCTTATGGTTCCGTTTTCTTCTGTTGCGGAAATCAAAGCCTTTCTGGACAGCGCGAAGGGAAGTGCGGCAGGGTATGCGGCATTCATGAAAGGAAAGAATATGGGGACCTCCATTTCACAGAGCCGCGCGCAGACCATGGCGGCAAATATAGAACAAAACGATATGCCGCTTATAAAATCCGATGCGCTTGTTGAAGGATTCGGAGCCACCTATTATGTTGACGGAGACAGGCTTGATATTATTTATGGAATAAACAATATTCGGTACCGTTTTATTTGCAAGTACAATCAAACCACGCCCTCTGTGCGCACCGCCCCTCCCGTTCTTACGGGGGTAAATCTGGGAAACTATACCCTTGATTTGTATCAGGGAGATGCCTGCCTTGTCGGAGAGGTGGTCACGGATTCTGCGGTCATACAACTAATCGTATATACGGGACAAGTCAACGATGTTGCATTGAACCTTTTTGATATGGGCAGCCTGTCAGGTCGGGCAGAGAAGTAAATCTTACAAGCGGCTAATCTGTTGCAAAACATTTCTTTCGAAGTTTTTCGAAAATTTTGCAAATTTACGGCACCGAGATTGAAGCGGCGGGCGGCGCGTGAGGTCTCGCTCATTCCGGGATGCGACGGGTGGCATTTTTGGGAATTGACTCAAGATAGAGTTTCCACATGCGACTCCATCTAATATTTTTGCCACAAACGGCATTTTTATTAGATGAAACGGCGCATTGCCTCTTTGTCGCCGAGCGAAACAACCAAAAAAGCAAGGGCGGCACCGTGGATTTGTTTTTTGCGGGCGTGTGTTTGGAAGCGACCCGGAACAAACGCGGAACGGGAAGGGAAGTGAAAAGCGGCGGCAAATATGCCTTTTGGGCACCGAAAAAACAAAAGTCGGCAAAAAAATCGTCATTTTTTTTGAAAATATGC
>CAZMAZ010000150.1:0-4531 GCA_964564255.1 uncultured Clostridium sp.
AGCAGGCGGCAGGACGCACAAATGCGTCTTGCCGCCTGCTCTGTTTGGGTTTTGCTTATCCTTTGATGCTATAAGAGGGGTCGATTTGGCATAATTCTTTATAGGTGTCAATTTCGGCAATATCATCAAAGGTGCAAGGGCGCACCGAGATTTTATATTGCGTCGGATAATAGTCCAGGGCGACCTGATCCCAGTACCGTTCTTTTCCGCCGGGGGCGGTATATACCTCTTTGACATGCTCGCCGAGCTTTTTGCCGTCTTCCGCATCCCAATAGGAGATGCCGAAAAGGTGATTGCAATCGATGCCGCCGATTGCCAGCTTTGTTACATACCCGTTTTTGCAAATCAAGCACCAATCATCGGTTTGCTTGACGGGAACGCCGAGATAATTTGTGGCGTATTGATATTTGCGCACAAGGGACGGGTTATATAAAAGCAGGTCTGCTTCACAAATATAGGCATTTTGCAAATGTGTGCGCGCACACATGACAGAGGAAATATTGTTTGCCTCATTGTAAAACGGATTTTCAATAAAGCGAATGGTCGGATACTTGATAAGAAGTTGGTCGAATTGCTCGGCAAGGTATCCGCGCACCAAATAGATTTCTTGGATGCCAACGCGGATCAGCGCATCAAGCAAGCTGTCAATAATGCGTTTTCCGTTGACACGCACAAGAGGTTTGGGCGTGTTTAGGGTCACCGGAACCAAGCGGGAGCCGAAGCCGGCTGCCAAGATAACGGCGCGACGAACACGGTAGGGCTCCAGTGCGTCCAATCCCTTTTGTGTCACTGTTCCGTTTTCACAATAACCGAGCGCTATGAGCTGATTCCAAATTTTATTGACGGTCCCCAAAGAGATGCCGACGCGGCTTGCAACAGATCGTTGTGTCGAGGCAGGGGATTCTTCCAGCTCTGCTAAGACATCAAACTGTTTTTTAGTAAGCATTTTAATACGATTTTTTCCGTCTTGCAATCCGCTTGAGCAGACCGACGGCTCCTTTCATCAAAAGATTGACTGCGAGAATGATCAGCGCCACGATGGCGGGCGGCGCGAGAGAGGTTTGAGAGGCATCAAAACGAGGGAGCATCAATGCAAACAATTCGGTGCGTGAATTGGTTAGGAAGGAAACGGCGGAAATGGTCATCATGGAATTGACGAAAAAGTAGGAAAGCATTTCAAGCAGAGTTCCTTTTGTCTGCGGCATAACAACGTCGCGCAGAAGGCGCAGCTTGCCGATGCCGAGGGAAGCGGAAGCCGCTTCCAGGTCAGGTGGCAATTTTCGCAAACTGTTGCACATCATCAAATAAGGGGAAGAGAAAAAGTGGATCATGTTGACCAAAATCAGAATGGAGAAGGTTCCATACAAAGGAGTGGAATGGAACAGTATGACATAAGAAAGGCCAAGCACGATGCCGGGGACGGCGAGAGAAGTGATTGCCAAAAGATGCAAAATTCGTGCCGTCGGTTTTTGATTGCGTGTTGTCATATAAGCACAGAAAAAGGCAACCAATGTGCCGATCAGTGCGACAAGGAGGGAGACAAGAACAGAGCGGAGAAGCAAGGAGCCGCCGTCTTTGTCGAGCATAACCGATGCAAATTGCGCAAAGGAGAAGGAATTATCCAGCGGGTAGTTTGCGGAAAAAGCAACCGGGACAAAGGATAAAATCGGCAGTAAAACGCCCAGGCAAATGATAACCAAAAGCAGATAGGCAATAGCGGTTTTGAAGCGGGTTTGCTTGACAACAAACGGCTTTGCGGGCGCATTTCCGCGGCGATCCTTGCCGGAAAACAAATCAAACAGGAATGCGATTAAGGCGGGGAACAAAAGCAAAAGCCCGAACACGCTGCCCTTTTCGTAATTCATGCGTCCGATGGTTTCTTCATACATCAGCACAGGGAGTGTTTTGTACATGCCGCCGATCATCAACGGGACACCGTAGTCGGTGATGATAGCGGTAAAAACGGCAAAAACAACGCTGATCATGGGTTTTCGCAAATAGGGAAGCGTAATGGATGCAAAACGGTTTTTGCGTGGAATTCCCAGTGTTTCCGCGGCTTCGTATTGGGCGTTGTCTTCATAGCGCAAAATGTCCGAAATCATTAAATATGCAATCGGGAAGGTATACATGACCGACCCGAAAACAATGCCGACAAACCCGTAAATGTTGCCGGTGATTCCGAAAAGACGGGTTAAAATTCCATTTTCACCGAACAAGATAATCAATCCGGTTCCGTGTGAAATGGAAGGAATCAGCATGGGAACGGTCAAAAGAAGATCAAACAGACCGGAAAAGCGAATGCCGGTGCGGTGAACACACCATGCGGCAACAAGCGCAATCGAAACGGATACCAAGGTTGCGACCAGGGAAACCAAAATCGAATGCCAAAGGGCGGGAAGGGTTTGCGAATGCGAAAAAACGGCGCGAAAATCGACCTGACCAAGGTTAAACAGGAGAAAAAGCAACGGAAGCAGGACCGAAACGCCGAAAAACAAGAACAGAAGGATAGAGGTTGTTGTGCTGAAAGCGTGTCGGCGCCGGGTGTGTGCCAAAGAGCGAGACATGTTTTTCCTCCCTTCAGCGCATATAACGGGAGAGGGAATCGATTTTTGCCTGCAAATTGGCAATCACAAATTCACTCACATATGCGTCCGCCGGATGATCCAAAATCTCATCGGGAGGCGCAAGCTGATGAATGCGCGCATCGCCCATAACCATAATTCTGTCGGATAGAGCAAATGCCTCTTCTTGATCGTGCGTAATATAAATCATGGTGGTCCCGAGCATTTTTTGCAAATCTTTGAGCTGAACGCGCAAAGATAGTCTCGTGGACACATCCAAAGCGCTCATCGGTTCGTCAAACAGAACGATTTCCGGCTGCAATGCCAATGTGCGGGCAATGGCAACACGCTGTTGTTGCCCGCCGGAGAGTTCGACGGGGTATTTGTCCTTATGTTCCGACAGACCGACCAAATCCAGCAGCTTGGCGGCGCGATTTTGAGCATCGTTACGGAGCTCGGGGCGGAATTTCATGGCATACGCAACATTGCACAGGGCAGTCATGTTTTCAAACAGCGCATAGCTTTGAAAGACAATCCCCATTTGACGCGCATCGGGCGCGGCATGCGTAATGTCGCGATCCCCCAGAAAAATTGTGCCGCTGTCGGGCGGAAGCAGCCCGATCAGAATGCGCAGAAGGGTCGTTTTGCCGCACCCGGAGGGACCGAGAATGGAGAGGAACTCTCCTTTGTTGACCGAAAAAGAGACATGATCCAGTGCCGGCTTTCGGTTGTAATATTTGGTAAGTTGATCAATTTTCAGTATTTCCATGCATCTAATAATTTATCCTTTACCGTAATATCTTGCAAACCTGTCATATCTGCATAACGAATATCGGAAGGGAAGTTTTCAATGGTGTAGGTTTTATCTTTGTAAATCGGTTCGGGCGCAAACAATTCTTTGTCCTTGGGTGTGACGTCGGACACAAGATACGCAAACACCTTTTGAATGTCTTGGTCTGTTTCCTTGCCGGCAATAATGGCAGAGGAATAGGCGTTAAAGGGGGCACCCTCCTCAAAATAACAGATGCGGTAATCGGCGCCGCTGTTAATTTCGCTGACAGCCTGCCAGGTCATACAAAGTCCGATGGCGGCGGTTCCGAGCTTGAGCGCTTTAATCGGTCCGGCACCCGATGAGGTGAATCCGGAACCGGAGAGATTGGATGCCAACGCGTCGAAATAAGTGAGTGCCGCCTCTTGCCCGCGAGAGTTAACCATGCTAAGATAAAAAACATATCCGGTTCCGGATGCTTTGGGATTGGGCATGGAAATCAGACCTTTGTATTCGGGTTTCAGCAAGTCGTCGTAGCACGTGGGAAGAGAAAGTCCTTTTTCACTCAACATTTTTTCATTTATCACAATGGCACCGCTGGTACGAATTAACGGAATATAGCGGTGAGAGCTCGGCACCAGCTCCGGCAGATATACATCAAAATCAACGCCCGGCAGACCGTCGAGTACGGCGAGATTTTCGCCGAGCTTTTCCATATAGGTATTTTCCAGATCGAAAACAATGTCACAATCGGTTTGTGTTCCTTCATTGGCTAATTTGGCAGCCAGTTCTCCGGTGGATTTGTATTGTAGGCGAATATCGTATTCGGGGAATTGCGCAGTCAGCATTTTTTGTACGTTTTCAAAGCGAACATCTTCACAGGTTGCATAAATGGTAATACTTTTTTTCTTTTCGCCGCAGGAAACGAGAGGCAGGAAAAGAGATTGAGATAAAACAAGCGAAAAGATCAAAATACACGAAAAAAGAAGGGATATTGTTTTTTTCATAGCGACTCCTTGCGTTATTCAGCGTTCATTTTTGCGGTTTCTTATAAGCCGACTGAACAAGTATACCACATAACCGCTGTTTTGTCAACCCCTTTTAGCGAGGATTTTAAAAGGTCTTTTGAAAGTTTTTTTGAAAGAATCAATTATAAATAACTCGACGAAGAGAAAGATTTGCAACGCGCCAAAATAGAGAG
>CAZMAZ010000151.1:0-4529 GCA_964564255.1 uncultured Clostridium sp.
TGGCATATACAAATTCGAAACAGCTTCCCAAATCCGCTCTGCCACCTGTTCTCGCCCGTCGGATGCATCGATGCGAACAATTCTGTCTCGCGCAGACAAATCCCGGAGCACCGACAGAAACGTGTTTCGAAAGGCTTCCAACTGCTCGACCGTTTCATATATTTCCCGCGTCTGTCTCCCCCGACAAATGCGATCCATGCTTTCCTGGGGTGTCAAGTCCAAAAAAATGCAAAGATCGGGATGACGAATATCCGGGCAATCGTAATTCAAATGTCTTACCCATGCCGCATTGCGTGCAAGATTTCCCTGGTAGGCAAGAGAAGAATAATAATAACGGTCGCAAAGCACATCATATCCCGCGCGAAGTTTGGATTCAATTCCTTCGGTCGGATGCACATTATGATTGATACGATCCAAGGCAAACATAGCCGCCATTTGGCAAACCGTCTTTTTTTCTCCTCCGTCCGCAAGCGCTTCTCGAATGGCAACTCCGGATGGCAGAGAGGTCGGTTCTGCGGTAGTGTATACTTGCCTTCCCCGGTCAGCCAAGGCTTTTGCAAGGCAATGCAACTGTGTTGTCTTTCCTGCCCCATCAATGCCTTCCAGCACAATAAAGCGCGGCGGCACATTATCAATATGCGTCATTTTTTCTCTCCTTTTCTGTTTTCTTTGCCGATCCCGTTTTTTTAGACGGTTTTTAGAGGTGTCTTTTTTCGCTTCGCTTTTCAAAATACAGCACAGCCGAAAACATCGAAAAAAGAATCAATATCCCGCTTGTCACACTGCCGCATCCGTTTGCTTTTTCGGTATTGTTCGACAAGCTGTCCGTTCCCGTTTCCGCAATGTCGGTCAGCCGCTCTTCACCTGATATTTTTTCCCCCTGCAATTCTTGCGGGATTTTCTTCGTGTCCGAAGAATCCTCACTTCCCGTCTCTGTTGTGTCCTCGGTTCCGCGGTCTGCCGATGCAATGAAGGCTTGCGCCTCTTCCTTAGTTTTGAACATGTACAAATCGGAAAGATAAACCTCTCCTCCCGCATAGGTCTTGGTACCGTAATCCAAGCGAAATCCGATCAGTTTTCCCGTAAAGCTCGGTGCGTCCCGCAAATCGAACAGCAAATATTCCCATGCGCCGTCTGCTTGATAAGACGCCGTGCGGGAACATCCCGCTTCGGCATACGGATGCGTGTCTGTGTAATAGAACAATTCAAAAACATCCCTGCCGCTTTTTCGATCGCCAAATATGCGCAAAACGATTGCCCCTACCTCGGTGCAATGCGGCGCCTCATATCCTCGCCCCTGCAAATATGTTGCAAGATCAAAACTGACAAACGGGTCGTTTGACGTTTCGGCTCCGACAAAGCAAAGATCTCCATACTCATTAAATTGAATGCGACAGGCATTCGGAGAAGAAAAGCAGTCGGCACAAGAATCGTCAAAATAATTGATATGATCGGCTGTATTTGCGGGATCCTTGCAGCCAAACAGCAATTCGTTCGGATTTTCATCGGGTTGTGGGGCACTTTGCGCCACTTTTTCCGCTTCTTTGGCAGTTTTACAAAACACAATCTCGGAAAGAGAGACTTCGTCACCCGCGCAAATGACATTCCCTTCCAGATAATCCAAACGTATTCCGTGTATGGTTCCCGTCCAGCAAGGAAGCGCAGACAACTGCAATATCACCGTATGCCATTCGCCGTCGTTTTGCAGGGAAAACGCATGACTGTATCCGCCCCTGGGGCTTGTTACCGTTCCCGCACAAAGATAAAGACGAAAATCGGTCGCCCGATTCCGCGTCGCACTCCGCACTCGCAATACGACATATCCGTAAGTGTCCGCACTCACTGCAATTTGCCGTTCTTTTTTGAGATATTGCGCAATCGGGAAATATACATACGGGTCGTTTGTATCTTCGGAAACCGTCATATTCAAACAACTTCCCACACCCTTATCATATTCAGCGCGAGAAATCGTTTTGTTCGCACCGTTTAGGTAACCAACAGCGGTTTGATCCATTCGAATTGTCAATTCTTCTGTGTAATATCGCGACTCACGCAATGACATCGACAATGCAATCACATAAATCGGTTCGCTTCCTCGGTATTGCAGAACCAATTCTCTGCGCCCTGTCAAAGAGGCAAAGGAAATGGCGGTCTCTCGCTCTCCGCTCGCCATCGGACTTCCGTCAACCGTCATCAATGATTGACTTTGATTTCCGTATGATAAAAGCAATTCCGCATCTTTTGCCGAAAAGCCTTTTGCTGTTTGATAAAGCAGAGTCGCACCACTGTAAAGAGACATATCATACCATCCGAGACACACACTGTCTCCATCATGCAAGGTCAAAATCCGATCGGTATATCCGGTTTTTGCCTCCTTTTGCATGTATTCGTCCGCAACGGATGCAAACGAAAGATGCAGCGCAAAACCATCATCCCAATCTTCCCCGATATAAATCAAATCCGTCATTGCAAGAAACTCGCAAACCTCTCCGCGACAGGTTACACCGCGCAAAAAAACTTGGTGCGCCCCTGCCTGACAGGATGCAAGCGACAATTCTACCGAAAATCCGCAACGGGAAGCATCTCCGCGCATGCCGTTATACCCGTTTTGCAAATCCTTTCTTGCATAAATTTTGCAATTACTGTCTGCCACCGGCAACCATGCACCTTGATCAATGGCATATTCAAAACCGGAAATACCATCCGCCGTCAGCAACCAGCCATCTACGGTCAATTTCTCCCCTCGGTCGACAAAAAGGTCACGTTCTGTCCCGCAAACAGTGCCCGAAGCCTTCCCCTGCCGTCCCATAACATGGTCAATTGCAAAGGCAAAGGAAGCCTTTTGCGCCTGTGCCGCCGCCAATGGCGTCCCTATCGACAGAACCGTACAAATCAAAAACATTGCCACGATACCGAAACAAATTTTCACCTTTTTTAATCGCCAATGTCTATTTGCTTTTTTCATCTTCTCTACTTTGCTCCGTATCGCGTCGCCAATGCCGCAAATAGCAATCGTGTTTCAGCAACCGCGCCTGTTGTATCGCTATCCTTTGCCGGATATTGGACATCTCCCATTTCCACTGTAATCGCCGGCAAGTTCTTTTCCAAAACGCACCAATCGGTCAGAGACGCATCTCTGTTTTGATCATAAATGATTTTATAACCATCTGTATAGCCTGCATCATTCGTCAGTTCTTTGGTCAGCTGTGCCAGGTCCAGACATTCTTGTCTTACGGTGTAAACGGTTTGTCCGCAATCCCAATACAGCACATGTCCCGCGGTATGGTAGCTGATCAAGCACTGTGCATTGCTTTGTGCTTCTACCCATGCCATCAGTGCTTGCGTTTCCGATTCGGACCCCGCCGCAGATCCCTTGTGTTTACTGAAAGAAGGGGCAATTACACCCGGCTTGAGCGCTTCCCAATCCTCTGTCGGATAATTACGGTTCAAATCAACGCCCATGGCGTTTGATTTCCAATAAGCGGCGATTTTTTCATCTTCTTGTCCGCTCCAGTCCCATTCCTTGCATATCTTTGTTACCTGCGCAATTGCCGACTCGGTGCGCAAGGAGGACATTCCTTGCGCCGTCAGCATAACGCCGTCCGGATTTGCCATCGGCACAAGCTGTATGGAACAAGTATCAAAAAGTTCTCGATATGTTTTCCCCGAATAACTCTCATCGTATGCGCGCAAATACAACTCTACCTGCTTCATGGCGGCAAGTGAAGAAAGTGACTCTCTGGCATGCAACCCCGCTACAATCAAAACCTGCTTGCTTGCATTCGGATTGCCCAAAACCGCAGCATAGATTTCTCTCCCCTCATGAGTCTGTCCGATAGAACGGTAGGAAAACAGGAATTCGTAATCGGCTGCCAACGCCGCAAGGTCTTCTTGTAAATCGTCGTATGTATAAAGTGCCCGATCCGTATTAACAATCTCTCCGGTCTCCGGCGGATCAACAGGCTCCGTCGTTTGCTCATCGGTGTCTTCGGTAAGCGGTTCCGATGTGGTGATTTGTGAGGTCGATTCGGTCGCAATCGAATCGGTTTCGGTTTTTTGCGTTTTTTCGCTTGTTGATTGCTCCGCACTTGTATCTGCAGGCTTTGTTTCAGCCGTTTCGTCCGTATCCTTTGTATCGGTCGTCTCCACCGTATTAACTGTCTCTTCTCGACTCGTGTCTTCCGCTGTCGTCTCGACGGCAGAAGACTGCTCGGAGCATCCTACCAACAGCGCAAAGAGTAAAAACAGTGCTGCGCAAACATATGCCGTTTTGTGCCATTGCTTCATTTATTCCCCTCCTCGCTGTATTCAAAAAGATCTCCGGGTTGACAGTGCAATTCTCGACAGAGCGCCTCTAAAAGTGAAAAACGAATTGCCGACGCATGCCCGTTTTTCAGTCTCGATAAATTGGTGTTTGCAACGCCGACACGCGACGCCAATTCCTGCAGAGAGATTTTCCGATCCGCCATCATGCGATCAAGTCTTACGATCATTCCCATTTTTTATTCCTTTCGTTGTGCCGCTTGCGC
>CAZMAZ010000152.1:0-4475 GCA_964564255.1 uncultured Clostridium sp.
TATGTGTGCGCGATACCACCTCTGATTCGGTGACCGATCACAATATGCTTTTGGCGCAAATTTGCGTGTAAGTAAAAGAGATAAAAAATAAAAAAGGAGATTAATTCATGAAAAAACGTCTTTTGTGTGCAATGCTTGCCTTATTGTTGCTGCTGCCGCTTGTTGCTTCCTTGCCGCTTGCGGTTGATGCGGCAGAACGCACTTATGACGGTGTTAATGTTGTCCATCACGAAGGGAGTTATGATCATTTGGATCGTAACATGACTGTTTATCGTTATGATTTTAATGTTTCGCGACTGAGCTATTATGTTGCCGATTCCGCACTTGCCATCAGCGATCGTACCAAAATTATAATTGATGACGGTGTATTGACAGCACAACCCGGTAGCGCTGTTGCCTTTGGCTCTGCTGTTTGCCTGGGGGATGATTACGGACTGGAAGACGGCTATTTGCAATTTGACCTTTGTCGTACCGGTGGTAGTGTGACCTTGGGGTTGCGTACGGCACGTAAGGCTGTCAGCCCCGATGAAGGCAGAGGTATTTGGGTGACCTTTGACGGGTCAAACAATTTGACCGTAAAAGATTTTTTGACCGAAACAACGGTTAGTATCCCGTTTTCGCAATCGCTTGACAGTGCAAAAACCTTCCGTGTTGAGGAAAAGCGCGATGTGATAGAAGTGTACTGTGAGGGACAGCTTCTGTTCTCGGTTAAATGGAAAACCGGCTGGTTGGGCTTTTACGGAGCCGACGGGACAGAGCTTGCGCAAACAGACCAAAGCAAGCTGGACTGCACCGGGTACTGGGAGCTCTATATGGATAATTTTGAAGGCTATGTAGACAATATCCTGTTCTCTCATATGGAGATTGATGATTCTCTCCCCGATTCCGATCAGAAGCGTACGGTTGATTACAGTACATGGAGTGCAATAGACGACCTCGGACGTGAAACCGCCGATGCCACGACGGCATCCGCATCCAACTCCAATCGTTATGTAGGACTGTTTTATTTCCTTTGCTGGACAGGTGCGGGTCAGCATGCCATCAATAATACCGAGCTTTATCAAACGCTGGGCGACCAGGAATTCAAGGCGTACTTTAATGCCGGGAAAGGCGGGGAACACTATTGGGCAGAACCGTATTTCGGCTATTATTTGAATACCGATGCATGGGTTTATCGTAAACATGCGTATATGTTGGAAGCGGCGGGCGTTGATTTTATTTTCCTTGACGTTTCCAATAAAGAAACCTTTGTAAACGGTCATTTGACCCTGTTTGATACTTGGTTGCAAATTCGCCGCGAGGGCGGAGATACCCCTCAGATTGTATTCTTCAACGGGGACGATTCCGACACCTTTGCAAGTAATATGAATACGCTGTTCACCACTGTTTATTCGGAGGACAATTGGGACAAATACAAAGAGCTTTTCTTTGAATGGGAAGGGAAACCGTTGGTTTTTGGCAATAAGAGCGGACTTTCCTCCTCAATGCAGAAAAAGATTGAATCTGTTTTTACGATTCGCGGCTCCTGGGCTTGGAATGACCAAGACGGCTATTGGCCTTGGATGGTGGAATATGTGACCGACAATAACGGACAACCTTCCATTCAAAACGGTGGTTGGGGACGTTCTCCCGAAGGGGATTTGGAATCTCTGGTTGTATGTATGGGGTATCACCCGGCATCCAATAAAGGACGTAGCTTTGTAAACGGGAAACAACCGTCGAGTACGCGCAGAGCGGATTTCGGTTTTTCCATGACCGAGCAGGCTGCCAAGGGTGAAGGTTTTGCCGCGTCTTTTTCCGCGATGCAAACATTGGTCAATGAAAATGTTGATTCCGATACGCCCTTTGTTATGATGATTACGGGATGGAATGAATGGATTGCCGGTTGCGGAACGCGTACCAACAGGGAAAACTTTATCAATGTAAAAACCAAATGGTACTATGTTGACCAATTCAACTGTGAATATTCACGCGACGGAGAACCGATGCGGAATATCAACGGAGAAGGGCTTGGAGATAATTTCTATTATCAGATGACCGACTACATTCGCAAATTCAAAGGCGTTTCGACGACAGCCGTTGCCGATAATCAGAAAACCGTCGATATTTACGATCGCACAACATGGGGTGCAATCTCACTGACTTATATGGATCAAATCGGAGATGCCGAACTTCGTAATACGGCTTCTTATGATATTGATTACCGTTACATTAATAACACGGGAAGAAACGATTTTGATTATGCAAAAGTATCGCAGGATAGCAAATATCTGTATTTCATGGCGGTTTGCAACCACGATATTGTAGTGGATGACGGAACCACCTGGATGAATTTATTCTTGGATATTGATGGCGACCGTCAAAACGGTTGGGGCGGATACGATTATGTACTGAACCGTGATCGCGATTCCTATGTTGTGACCGTCGAGCGGATTGCAGAGGACGGAACAACCGAAGTGGTTGGCGGTGCTTACTATTGTATAGACGGTGCGTATATGGCGATTCGTGTTGAAAAAGCGGTACTTGGGATTGACGGAAATTGTGAGCACTTTTACTTTAAGTGGGCAGATAATGCAGTGGATGTCGGCGGAGACTTGATGGCATTTATGGATACGGGAGATTGTGCACCGAATGACCGTTACAGCTTTGATTACCGCTGTGAATCGGTTGACAACTATGATACCTCTTATACGTTGCCGACCTTTACAAAGACGGTTGTCGCCGCAACGGGAAATGGCGGTGTACGCACGGAAGATATTTACCCCGATACCAATGTGGGCGGGGAACCGATTTTGACCGAGGTTACACAGGTATATACGTTTGATGGAGAAGGATACAGCGCAGGGAAATTTTTGAAGGATACGGCACTCGGAGAAGTATTTGAATATGTTGGAGCGACTGCAACCAGTTCCGCGCAAATCAAAAAGGAAAACGGAAATAATTACGTTCAGCAAAAAGGAATGACGGATTTGCGAACCTATACCGATGTGACCGGGCCCTATACTTTTTCGATAGATCTTCGACCGAAAGAATACGGGAATAATGCCGTTTACATTCGTGGAGAAATGCCGGGTGCTTTGCGTAAGTACAATGAATATCATTCCATGTTGGCAAAGCAAGAAGTAATTCAGGTATTTAGTTACTTTGAGTGGGATTGGTATCAGGAAAACGGCGGGAAATCCGGCAGTTCTTCCATAAGTGGTAGCGGTCTCGGATTATTCCCGATGCAGAATGGTATTGAAGTGCATATCAAACGGTACGCCGAGGACGGATTAACCGTAACTTCTTCGGTGGCAACCTTGACCTTCCCCTCTGATTTTTCGGTGGACGCAAACGGATTTTACAATCTTTGCTGTAAGGACGACGGGG
This sequence comes from uncultured Clostridium sp., assembly GCA_964564255.1. Taxonomy (GTDB): domain Bacteria; phylum Bacillota; class Clostridia; order Oscillospirales; family CAG-272; genus CAG-448. The sequence continues at coordinate 3,370 of CAZMAZ010000152.1, forward strand.
AACGGATTGAAATTTTTGTCAATCAAGTTTTGCTTGCAACCGTCCGGCTGTCCGATCCGAATGCGGTGTATGAAAGTGATGGCACGGGGCAGAAATACTATGGACATGCCACACTGTGTGATGCAGAGGGAACCGTTTTGCTGGATGTCGACAATACGCGTCTGAACGCAGTCGGTTCACAGATTGCCGTGACCACCCGTGAGCAAGTAATCGAATACGACAACCTGACCATTTCCCGTTTGGAAGAAAATGACCCGATCGGCAGTCGTCTGGAGAAGAAATATGTATCGGCAGACGGTACACCTGCCTACACACCGGATACGCATCTCTTAACTGCGTTGATGCCGGAGAATGGCACAGTTGCACCCAATACGGAACAAACGAATGCTACGGAAACCCAACCCAACAACTCAAACAACGGTTGCGGCGGTTGCGGCAGCACCTTGACCGGTACGACATTTGTATTTGCACTTGGATTTGGATTCGGCGCAATCGCAATTGCACGAAAGAAAAAGGATTGAGCTGTGAAAGGCATTTACAAGTGAATTGTATCGTTGATTAAAAAATTACACCCGGAGGCAACCTGCCTCCGGGTGTAATTTTAACTGCAAATACATAAAAACATAAAATTGCAGTCCGGATACTTTTAAAAATGCAAATATACGCCGAGCGGCGGGCATTTTTAGAGCAATCCTTAAATTGTGCCGATGAAACGCAAAATGCACAGGACGATTCCGACCAACCCATAAAGGTCAACCAGACTTCCGATAATGGTGAAAATCACTCCCAAAACGGGAATGCGACTCAAAAGTCCGATCAGAACACCGAAAAGTGCACAGACCACAACAAAAGCGATCAGTATGATCAAAAAGTTAGTCAAATCTCCTTTTTCAACCTTATACGGAATCGGAAACAGTTTCTGTAATTGTTCCACTGTAATGCACCACCTTTCCTACTATCCATTATACACTTTTTTTGTTGCGATTGCAAGGCTTTTTGCAAAAAATGTCGAGGATACCTTTAAAAAGATTTTCGAGCAAAAAAAGCACGGATTTGGTCGGCGGACGCGGTGACGCTTCCTTGTATCATTTGCGGACTACCGCCAC
>CAZMAZ010000153.1:0-4433 GCA_964564255.1 uncultured Clostridium sp.
TATCGGAGTATTCTACATCATAGGCACCATTGAAATCGACGATATATTTTGTCTTGCGGTCACGATCGGCCAGGTATGGGTGCAAAGTCAAGAATTGCTCCGCAATGTACAGAACATCTTCTTCCCATTTTTGGTCTCGTTCCTCGGTGTGATAGTATTCATAGTTTTCCATGGTCCCAGTGTATCCGGGCCAGGTGGGTTCCGTTACAATCGGGTCTTCTTTGCCACAGGAAGTTAACAGCAATACCAACAGGAAAAGTATGGTTAATAATCGTTTTCGCATTTTTGTTCCCCCTATAATCAATACAACTGAAATAAATACTTCAGTCTCGAGTCAATTTCAGTCTGGTGGTTTCCCCGGAAGCGTTGTTATGGTGAAAAGTTTAGAATTTATAGGAGGGGATGTCCCCTCCCGTTTTTAGTATGCACGGCCTTTGCAAATCAATGGATCGCCATATTCCCTCATTATCAATGCACTACATTGGGCAGAAACATCCCAATTTAATCATCCAACTGATCTACCATTAATACATACTCCAGCACCGTATCGACATGATTCTGGTAGTCTTCCAGGGTTTGGTATACGGTAATGTCCGGATACAGGGCATCATCGGTATTTTCAGGATCTGTGTATATGAAGGAATCCGAAACAGCAAAGTACACTCCGTAATTGGGCGTATGAAATTCCATCCCGGTCGCTGTATGATTAACTGCCTGCCCGGTTGGGCTGCCGACCAATACAAGGTCCTCGACGGTTTTGGAAAGCGAATAGGGAATCATGACTCCGGCAGAAAAACTGCCACCATCGATCAGACAGTAAATTCCATCTGTTTGCGTGCGATTGACAGATCGGATAAAGGTGGCCATTGCACTGCTCAATATCGAACCGCCTCCATTATGGCGAAAATCGAGAATCAGCTTCATGGGTTCTTCACGACTGTTCAGCGCATTGATGATGTCCTGCAAGAAATTGTTGATCGGATAGTTTTTTTCCTCGTAGGTAGACAGAAACCGTGCGTACACATAAGGTTCGGCACCATCTTCAACCACTTCTATCCAATAGTTTTGATCATAATGCCGAAAACGCATAGAATCGCTGCCAACCATATCATGGCAAACGTATTCCGCATCCCGAAATTCTTCCGGCAATAAGTAGTTGACCATAACAGTTCGGACTTCTCCGTTTTGCTCGAAACCAACTTCAGCCGATGTGTCGTCCGGTGTGGCCACGCCTACAACCGTCAGAGCCAGCCGTTCGCACAGAAATGAAAAATAATCGTATGTGGAAATGTAATGCAATAACCAATGTTCATTTTCATGCTCGATATACTCAGACAATCTCGCCACGATTTCCTCTACCGGAATGCCGTTGACAGAAACAAATTTGCTTCCCAGCAAATCCGCATAGCTTTCTTCCGCCCAGACAGTACACATTGCGTACCCATCTTCGCACTCAATTGGTTCCAAAACAAACGGCAAAAATCCCTCTGCGCCGACGGCTACCACCGAATGCGCACAGCCGATTTGTGCAACGATCCTACTGCACGCATATTTGATCTCGCCATCACGCATCGATGATATTTCAGGGATCAATTGGTTTATTTCGGAAATAAATTGGCTCCGTAATGCTTCATTATAATGGATATCGGAGTATTCTACATCATAGGCACCATTGAAATCGACGATATATTTTGTCTTTCGGTCACGGTCGGCTAGGTATGGGTGCAAAGTCAAGAATTTGTCCGCAATGTACAGAACGTCCTCTTCCCATTTTTGGTCCCGTTCCTCGGTGTGATAGTATTCATAGTTTTCCATGGTCCCGGTGTATCCGGGCCAGGTGGGTTCCGTTACAATCGGGTCTTCTTTGCCACAGGCAGTTAAAAGCAAAGCCAGCAGGAAAAGTATGGTTAATAATCGTCTTTTCATTTTCGTTCACCTCATAACCAATGCAGAATAATTGTTTTTTCATGTCCATTTCCCTTTCGTGCAGCAGAAAATTTAAAATGGGATGGAATGGTTACATTTGTGTGTTTATCCTATCGCATAGAATAAAGAATATCAAATTTCCCTGCCTACAATCGGAAAAATCATGCACGAAAACGGAAAAGCCGCACATCTCAGAAGATGTGCGGTCTGATTTTTTATGTTTCACAATGTGGGATTTCTGCCACAAATTCAAACCATCCATTTTCGCAGGTGAAGGCAAACTCTGCATGGAGTTGGTTCAGAATATTTTGAATACGTAGCATTCCGTGTCCATGATCTTCCCGTGGTTCTTTCCGGGAAGGTGCTTGGTTATCAACGATCACAACAGGATCGGATGTGTTTCGGATGGACAAATACAGGCTGTCCGTATGTAAAATCTTGCATTGTATGATCCGATCGCCACTTTTCCGGGCACAGCCTTCGATGGCATTATCCAGCAAATTTGACAAAAGGACTACCAGTTGATTTGTCTGCAAACGAATACCAGACAAATCATTTACCTGAATCTGGACTTCAATTCCGTGCTCTTGTGCAGTTTGATACTTTTGATTTAAAATTGCATCAACGATTGCGTGATGGGAATTGACGATCAAAATCCGGGTCGTTTGTATTCCCTGAAGTTCCTGAACATACTCCAAGGCCAACCCATATTGGTCTTTCGTAAGCAGATCATAAATTGTTTGAAGCTGATTTCTAAAATCGTGGGTAGCCTGACGCTGGGTGCGATAACTTTTTTCCAACGCTAAAATGCTTTCTGTCTGAATTTCCATTTGCTGCTTGAGAAGTGCTGTTTCCTGCTCTGCCATGGTGCTTTTCTCCATCATTTTGATCAGATAAATGATGGCAATATTTGCGATGATCAACATACCGCTGAAAACCAACGCAGAAGGCGTAAGATCGGAACTGCCCTTTGAGCCATCAAATACAGCAACAAGCATTGCAAGGGAAGTCAGCGGAAACAGGATCGTCAAAAGCAGCCATTTTCTCTGGATGGCACAAAAATCCTGAAACACACGAAAATGCCAGATAAGCCAGGATATGAAAATCGCCAATAGTTTCCCGGCTGTAACCGTTATTATATACATCCATTTGTGCATCGTGAATATTTCCAGACTGAATCCAAGAATTGCGGACACTCCGTATACCGTTACGGTGTCGATCACGCTGGTGAGAATATATCCAAGGACAATTACGATGACCCGCCGATACCATGGTCCTTTATGCAGAAGGGCGGTCATGATCGCAAAAAGCAAAAATGTAACCGCATACCGTTGCGGTGTGCTGAGTCCCTGGTTTAGATACGCAAAGCCAACGATCCAAGCTGCTGCAAAGACCGCAATTTCTTTTTTTCCGGAACATTTTGACGGCAGGAATGCGCCCCAAAACAAATAAAAATATATGTACTCAAGCGCCGCCCAGAAGGCACTGATCAGGTATTCCATTTATTGGCGTCCTTTCCAAAGCAAATACTGTTTTTTCTGCTGAGCGTAGTTTTTCTCACTTACCGGCAAGACGGCGCCGTTATCGAGAACCGCTTCATTGCATTGAAATTTTTTGATGCGCCGCATATTCACAAGATAGCTTTTTTGAATCCGCAGAAACCCTTGGGCGGATAATTTCTGCTCCAGGCTTGTCAAGGTGGCGTAGAATTGATATGACTTTCCTGCTTGCGTTTCTGATCGTAATGTATGGAGGATCGCCAGATGCCCCTGAGATTCAATATAGAGAATGTCCGCCAGTGCAACCGTAATGATTTCTCCGGCTATGTTGATCTGTATTGTTTCCTGTTCTGATTGGAATTTTGCAATGGTTTGCAGAAGGTATTTTTCAAGCTTATGGGAAAGATCGCTCTTCAGAACATAACGAAATGCCTGGACCTCATACCCTTCCGGCGCATACTCAACATAATTGGTAACAAATACGATGATGGAATCCTGACGGTTTTTTCTGATTTTTTTGGCAATATCAATTCCTGTGTATGTTTTGCCTTTGAAATCAATGTCAAGGAAGAAAATATCGGTATCCAAATAAATCTGTTCAGGAATATTTTCTGCGCAGTCATATATGTGGATAACGGCATCAATTTTATTTGCATTGAGAATTTTGCGGATGTCTGAACGCAGGGAAGAAAGAAAATGCGGATCATCATCGCATATCACAATTCGAACCATAGCGCCTCCAATCTCTGCCTGACAATGCACGGCAGATGCTGTGTTTTCATATCCATTTGTAATCATATAAACAAAAACCTCCGCAATTCAAGTCCTACTTTTAAAAAGTTCAGTATCATTATACCATATATGATTTGAAATTCAATTATACGGAATATCTGTGTGGTATTATGATCTAAATGATATTCTTTTTAGAAATTGGCTTGGAGTTTGGAAGCTGGATAATGCCATTTCGGAAGTGCGTATTCTCAAACTTCTCAAAATAAACAAATAATC
>CAZMAZ010000154.1:0-4430 GCA_964564255.1 uncultured Clostridium sp.
TAAATCAGCGGTTCCCTAAACTCAATCGTTTGAAAGAAAGCGAATTACATCTTGCAAAAATCGCTCATGTCGTGTATAATTATGATTATGACAAGGATAATCGCGGGGGAGTGTGAACCTGGCAAGACAATATGAAATCGATGATGTACAGTGGGAGCAGATCAAACTATTTCTTAGTAATACGCCAAAAAAGACCGGAAGATTGCAAGCGAATGCTGCCTCAAATGCTTTGAATTTGCATTTGAGGCAGCTCTTTGTGTTTTGCAAACAGACGATTGGCACAGCATTTCAGTTTCAATCGCTGTGGCGTTTGTATTTTTCCAGATATATTTTCTTTTCTAATGGAATGCGATAGCTTTCCCGTGCTTTTTGGATGGTTTTATTGTTAACCCAAACGCTGAGTCGTTGTTGTGTAATGTAAGGGATAGCGGCATCCCATTGTTTTGCCAGCGCGGTTGCAAAAAACCATGCAATCATCATATTTATGTAGTATTCATCGGAATTTATGCAAGCGGGAATTTCCAAGTATTCCGAACGAAAGGCATCATCAAGGAAATGGCGCATCAGCATACCGATTCCGAAGCGGCAGGTATAAACATTCGAAGATGCTGACCATGTTCGAATGTAGGGAAGCAAACGCTCACGATTTTTGGCGAATACTTTTGGGGAAAGCGAATCACAGACCGCCCAGTTATCTATGTATGGTAAAAAAGTTTCGACAGATGTCAGGCAATCAAGAAAATCTTCCTTTTCTGCAATTAACAAGCCATGCAACATATTTTCTTCATAAGTGTCATGGGGAAGTACGGAAAGAAATGTTGTTGCGTCGGATGTTTTTTCAATGGTTTTTGCCAACTTTCGAAGACAAGGAACACGCACGCCGATAAATCGCTCTTGCGGAATCGTAGGCGTTAACTTGCTTTGAAATTGCGCATATTCGGGTTCCGCGAGTTTCAAAAGTTCTTGCTTTATATTCATAAGTCATACCTTCTTTCGCGGTTGAAAATGACGATATAAACATCCATATCATTTTCGAGCAAAAATTCGTTGATGGTATCAATGGCAATTTGAAGTGCCTGTTCTTTCGGATACCGATAAACACCGGAGGAAATCAGAGGGAATGCTATCGATTTACAGTCGTTTTCTTTTGCCAAGGCAAGCGAGGCGCGATAACAAGAGATCAACTTTTCACGTTCTCCGCGATTGCCGCCAAACCAGCGAGGACCGACTGTATGGATTACATGCTTACAGGGCAGATTTCCGGCACCGGTTATTTTGGCACTGCCGGTTTCACATCCTCCGAGCAGTTTACATTCTGCAAGCAATGTCGGACCCGCGGCGCGGTGAATGCACCCATCAACGCCGCCGCCACCGAGAAGGGACGAATTTGCTGCGTTGACGATTGCATCTACTTTCATTTTGGTAATGTCATTATTTACAATTTGCAGTGGCATGTTTCGTTTGATTCGGCGTTTTCAGCCAATTTTTTTAGAGGGTCTCCGGCGACGCGATAAACTGTCCAGTCGTTCATGGCTACAGCTCCCAAAGAGCAATAGAAGTTAATGCTGTTTTGATTCCAATTTAGGCACACCCATTCCAATCTGCCGCAACCGCGTTCGACGGCAATTTGCGCAAGTTTTTGCAGCAGTGCTTTTCCGTATCCCTTGCCGCGATAATTCGGTTTTACATACAAATCTTCAAGATAGATTCCCGCGCGTCCCACAAAGGTTGAAAAATTATGAAAAAACAATGCAAAACCGACTTCGACAGTATCCTCCAAAACAAAGAGGACTTCTGCTTTGTGTTTATCGAAAATCCATTCTTCAAGCAACGCTTCGGTTGCAATAACATCATCCAGCATATGTTCGTAGTCAGCTAATTCTTTTATGAATTGAAATATCAGGGCAGTGTCCTCTCGTTTTGCATATCTAAAATGCATACTCATTCCTTCCTGCGCTTGTCTTTTAGCGCATTATATGATGGTAGGGTGCAATCCATTTTGATTACGGTTATGTTTTCTTTACTTCGGTATTTGGTTTTCTTCGAGGCGGAATGCGGTCGGCAACCCAATCGACTGCTTTATGGATACGTAGCAATTTGAATAAATAGATACGCGCAAGGCTGTATAGAGCACAAACCAAATAGAGACCGATTCCGGCAAGTATGGTGCCGACGACCAATTGAAAAACGGGAAGCGTTCCGAGCGGCTTGTAAAGACGTTTGGGCATAAAATGGTTCCAAACCATATCGCTGACATGGACGGCAAACACGCCGAAGGAGGCCTTTCCCAGATTGCCTATAATGATTTCGGAAATTTTGAAGCGTATTTTCAATTGCCCGAAGAAAAGAAGCAGACAGGTTGCCATTAGAACCATGCAAGGGGAAATGTAACTGATTAAGAAGCTCTTGTTTTGATAAAGCCAATCGCCTTCTTTCAAGACACCGTTTTCAATCCATTTTTGTGCTATGATAAATTGCAAAACCGCAATTCCGGCACTGACAAAAAATGTCGGAAGCGTGATATACCATTTTGCGGATTTAGGGAACCCGTATATGCGAAAATAAGCACCGATTAAGTACAAAATCATCAACCACATTGCACTATATCCCGAACCGACCACAAACAGGTCTCGATTGCCCAAACGGGTGAGAACCGTTGTTAAAAAGAGCATAGAAACAATCGAAGTGATTAATTGCCACCGTTCCATTGCCAAAATACCCTTGTTGAGAATCGGAATGAAGAAAAACAAAAGGAAATAAGCGTTGAAATACCATAATTGGCGACTGGTGAGCGGCATAAGGGCGTTTTTCCATTCGTCCGGAGTAACATCGATATGGAAAATAAATTTGGCAATCAGTGTTGTAGAAACGGTAATTGTAAATACTTCAAGCCACAAATACACGATTCGACGATAACGGAAGCGAGATTTAACATTGGTATATCCGGTGATAATCGCATAGCAGTCAACACAGCAATATGTAATTGCTTCCAACACATAGACGGCAACCCATTGCGGGCTGAATTTTACGGTTGCGCTTTTGATGCCGCCGAACCCGATCAGATGCAGAATAACCACCATACACATGGCAACGATGCGGAATAATTCAATTCCCATATTCCGCTTTGCATGAAGAGGAGCGTCATCGGGTGAAAGCATCGGACTGTTTTTCGGAATCGTGTTTTGGCGTTTGGTTGCTGTTGACATAATTGTTCTTCCTTCCTTTTTTACTGTATACATTGGTTGTATACGAAATTGAATTGAATGGAACGGTATGTGTTGTACGTTGACCGCGTGTGTTTTTTGTTTTGCCACCTTTATTGTAACATATTTTCGTGCAAATTGCAATAGCAAAGTATGTTTGCAATTAAGAAATCGCTGATTTATTTGGCAACTTACCACTGTTCTTCGAAACATAATCAGATGTTTCTTATTTATGTACGCAAGAAACGGGGGAATCTTACGGTTATTAAAAATTTTATTGCAAATATTTTGCATTGCATTTTTCGGTATCCGGGATTGACAGGGCGATGCTTTTGTGTTACAATATTTTCGAAAGATTATTCCCCATAGCGATTCGGTTGGGTCGGATTGAAAACGACGAGGAGAAGGAACAAATGGCTTTTGATTATAAAAAAGAATATAAAGAGTTTTATATGCCAAGGAGTAAACCGAGCATTGTTTGCATTCCGCCCATGCAGTATCTTGCTGTTCGCGGGAAGGGAGATCCCAATGTTGAAGGCGGCGCCTATAAAGCATCAATCGGTTTACTGTACGGCATTGCGTTTACCATAAAAATGAGCAAATTGGGAGACCATAAAATTGACGGATATTTTGATTATGTGGTGCCGCCGTTGGAAGGCTTCTGGTGGCAAGACGGTATGCGCGGAGTAGACTATGTACATAAAGAAGAGTACTGCTGGGTATCTTTGATTCGTTTACCCGATTTTGTAACTCGGGCGGATTTTGATTGGGCAGTTGCCGAGGCAACGCAAAAGAAGCAGAGTGATTATTCGAGGGTGGAGCTTTTACCTTATCACGAGGGACTTTGTGTACAGTGCATGCATATCGGTTCGTATGACGAGGAGCCGAAAACAGTTGCGCTGATGGACGCATATCTTGACGAAAACGGGTATGAAACAGATATTACCGATACACGTTACCATCACGAAATTTATCTTTCCGACGCTCGCAGGGTCGCCCCGGAAAAGTTGAAGACCGTGATTCGCCATCCGATTCGAAAAAAAGAGGGCTACGATAAAGGATAAAGGCGCGAAAGAGACGGTGTAAATTTGCAAAAAAGTTGTAAACTGATTAAAAAAATGATGTTAATGAAAATCCCAAAGAGATAGTCGAATACGGCAGTCTCTTTGGGATTTCATTTTAAGGCGTTTCTAAAAATTTTCCACACACAGATTCAGTGAGTTCTTT
>CAZMAZ010000155.1:0-4389 GCA_964564255.1 uncultured Clostridium sp.
CATGAATTGCACTTCGTGCATGAATTGGCGGAGGAGGAATGAAAAATACCATTATCTGCTTGCAAACCGACCAAAAATATGTTATAATAGGTAAAACAGAACGAATAGGAGGAACAGACATGCGTATGATTACGGTCAGCCGTGAATTCGGCAGCGGGGGCAGAGAGGTTGGAAAACGACTTGCGGACGCACTCGGAATTGCTTATTATGATCGAGAAGTGCTGGAGGAGATTGCAAAGAGCAGTCATTTGGACCCGGAATACATTGAAAAGAGCATGGAAGGCGGAATGCCCGTGCAGTATCCGATTACCGTTTCTCATTCTTTTTCCTACATTCCGGTTTTACAAAGCCCCGCGTTGAACCTCTTAATAGAGCAAAATAAGGCGTTGGAGCGTTTGGCAAAGCAAGGGGACTGCGTGATTGTCGGACGGAGTGCCGATGTGCTTTTGGAGCGCTATAATCCGCTGCGGTTGTTTGTGTATGCGGATATGGAATCCAAAATGCGGCGATGCCGCGAGCGCGCGCAGGAGGGAGAAACCTATACAAACAAGGAACTGCGTCGGCAGATTCGGCAAATTGACAAAGCGCGTGCGGCAAACCATGCCTTTGTATCTTCTTTTGCATGGGGGGATCGCCGCGGGTATGATTTGTGCATCAATACCACCGATTGCAATATCAAAGAGCTGATTCCGGGGCTGTCCGCTTATGTAAACGCGTGGTTTGCAGAGCGGGAGAAAGCGCAGTCATAATCCCCGAAACGGATAATATAAATATAAAAGAAAGGCGGACGAAGAATGGTAGAGGCGATTTTGGTCGGATCGGGTGGGACCTTTCCAACCAAGGACAGACGGCTGACAGGGCTTCTTTTGCGCCATGACGGCAGTGTCCTTTTGATTGACTGCGGCGAAGGCATGCAGGTTGGTATCAAGGCATGCGGCGTGGCACTCGGGCGGATTGACACAATTCTTTTGACGCATTTCCATGCCGACCATGTGGCGGGACTGCCGGGGCTTTTGCTTTCCATGGGCAACGAAAGCAGAACCGATACGGTTTGTATTGCGGGGCCGACCGGTTGCGCACATATTGTGGAATCGTTACGTGTGATTGCCCCCGATTTGCCGTTTTCCATTCGGTATATCGAATGGAAAAATACGCAGGAGGAAGCAACCTTCGGAGCATTTTCGGTAACTGCCTTTGCCGTTTCGCATCGCGTCCCCTGTTATGGGTATCGAGTTGCTTTACCGCGGGCGGGGAAGTTTGACCCGATTTTGGCAAAGCAAAACGGTGTGCCGATGGCGGCGTGGAATGAGATTCAAAAAAAGGGAAGTGCAACCCGAGAAGGAATTACCTATACACAGGATATGGTGATGGGAGAGTCGCGTCGTGGGATTGGGGTTGTTTACACAACCGATACCAGACCGATTCCCGTGATTGCACAGATGGCAAAGAATGTAGATTTGTTTGTTTGCGAAGGGATGTTTGCCGATCCCCAAAAGCAGGCAAGAGCAGAGGAATCGGGACATATGACCTTTACCGAAGCGGCGGCGCTTGCCGACGCGGCACAGCCGGAACAGCTGTGGCTGACCCATTTTTCGGCAGCATTGCCCGATCCGGAAACTTATGTTGATGTTGCACGTGCCGTTTTCCCACGCACGGAATGCGGATTTGACGGCAAGCGAGTGCTTTTGCGTTTTCGTGAATAAATAAGCAAAAAACAGAAAAAGAGTATAGAGAAAAGAGAAAAGAGAAAGAGGAAACAGATATGGAAAATCAGCTTGGAACACAGTATAATCCCCGCGCAATAGAAGGACGGTTATACGAAAAATGGATGGCAAAAAAATATTTTGCCGCAAAGATTGACCCAAACAAAAAGCCGTTTACCATTGTAATGCCGCCTCCCAACATTACGGGACAACTGCACATGGGACACGCGCTGGACAACACCTTGCAGGATGCGATTATCCGCTACAAGCGTATGTCGGGGTATGCCGCACTTTGGCTGCCCGGCACCGACCATGCTTCGATTGCAACCGAAGCAAAAATCGTGGAAGCAATGCGGAAAGAAGGATTGCAAAAAGAGGACATTGGCAGAGAAGCGTTTTTAGAGCGCGCATGGGCATGGAAAGAACAATATGGCAACCGTATTGTATCACAACTCAAAAAGATGGGCTCCTCCTGCGACTGGGACAGAGAACGTTTTACCATGGACGACGGTTGTTCGCGTGCGGTTAAGGAGGTTTTTGTCCGTTTGTACGAGCAGGGGCTGATTTACCGTGGAAACCGTATTATTAACTGGTGTCCCAAGTGTCTGACTTCCATTTCGGATGCAGAGGTGGAATATGAGGATAAGCCCGGCCATTTTTGGCATATTCGGTATCCCTTTAAGGATGGTTCCGGGTATCTGGAGGTTGCAACAACGCGCCCCGAAACGCTGCTTGGCGATACTGCCGTAGCGGTCAATCCGTCGGATGAACGCTATGCCGATATGGTGGGAAAAACCCTGATTTTGCCGCTTGTGGGCAGAGAAATTCCCGTGATTGCGGATGACTATGTGGAAAAGGATTTCGGAACGGGATGTGTTAAAATCACCCCTGCGCATGACCCGAATGACTTTGAGGTCGGCTTGCGGCACAATCTGCCCGTGCTCAATATGATGACGGCAGATGCGCATGTGACCGAGGACTATCCCGCCTATGCGGGCATGGATCGCGACAGCGCGCGCAAAGCCATTGTCAAGGACCTTGCAGAGGGCGGTTATCTGTTGCGGACCGAAGATTATACGCATAATGTCGGCACCTGCTACCGTTGCCATACCGTGATTGAGCCTCGCGTTTCCTTGCAATGGTTTGTCAAAATGAAGCCGCTTGCAGAGCCGGCTATTTCTGCGGTGAGGACAGGCGAAACACAGTTTTTGCCGGATCGGTTCAGCAAAAATTATTTCCATTGGATGGAAAATATTCGCGATTGGTGTATTTCGCGTCAACTTTGGTGGGGACATCGAATTCCTGCGTTCTATTGCGACGATTGCGAGAAGACTGTGGTGACCAAAGAAAACAGCGTTGTATGTCCCGATTGCGGCAAGCCGATGCGGCAGGATCCCGACACCTTGGATACCTGGTTTTCCTCGGCGCTTTGGCCGTTCTCCACACTGGGATGGCCGGACAAAACCCCCGAACTTTCCTACTTCTACCCGACCGATACCTTGGTGACCGGGTACGACATTATTACCTTCTGGGTTTCCCGTATGATTTTTTCGGGGATTGCCTACATGGACAAACCACCCTTCCATACGGTGTTGATCCACGGACTTGTGCGTGATGCGCAGGGACGGAAAATGTCCAAATCGCTTGGCAACGGCATTGATCCGTTGGAGATTATCGAGCAATACGGCGCCGACGCACTTCGCATGACCCTGCTTATGGGTGTATCGCCCGGAAACGATATGAATTTCTCGGACGATAAGGTAACGGCAAGCCGTAACTTCTGCAATAAGCTTTGGAATGCCAGCCGCTTCATTTTGATGAATTTGGAAAAGGTACCGAGCGGAGCGGCAGACACGGTTGATCCGCAAAATTTGCGTATTGAAGACAAATGGATTCTTTCACGCGTTACCGCGCTTTGCCGTGTCGTAACCGACTTTATGGAGCGGTACGAACTGGGACTTGCTCTGCAGAATGTAACGGATTTCTTCTGGGATGAATTTTGTGACTGGTACATTGAGATGGTGAAACAGCGTCTTTGGAACGGTTCCGAAGAAACGCGCAATGCGGCACTTTACACGCTTCGCACCGTGCTTTTGACCGTGCTCAAGCTCCTGCATCCCTTCATGCCGTTTATTACCGAAGAGCTGTACTGCTCGTTGCAGGATAAGGAAGAAACCATCATGCTTTCCGATTGGCCGACCTATCGTGAAGAGATGATTTATCCCGAGGACGAGGCGGCAGTGGAACGCATCAAACAAGCGGTTAAGGCAATTCGGCAGGTGCGTCTTTCCATGAATGTGCCGCCGTCGAAGAAAATCGACATGTATGTCGTTTCTGCCGATGCGCAGGTGCGTGCTTGCTTTGAAAGCAGTCGTGATTTCTTTGCGATGCTCGGCAACGCGAACGGCGTTTATGTACAAGCGGACAAGAGCGGTATCGATGATGATGCCGTGCCGGCTGTCAGCGATTTGGTGACCATCTTTATGCCGGTAGACGAAATGGTGGATATTGAAAAGGAAATCGCACGGCTGGAGGGCGAACGCGTGCGCGTACAGGGAGAGATTGATCGCACCGACAAACTGCTTTCCAATCCCGGCTTTGTCGCCAAAGCACCCGCACAAAAGGTAGCGCAGGAAAAAGACAAGCGCGAAAAGAATGTCAAATTGCTTGCCGATGTCTGCGAACA
>CAZMAZ010000156.1:0-4384 GCA_964564255.1 uncultured Clostridium sp.
AAGGCCCCTTTGTGCAAAGGGGGCTGGCAGCCGATAGGCTGACTGGGGGATTGCCTTGTAACGGCGGGAATGCAGTATCTGCAAATTGTTCGATAGATACCTCATCCACCGCTGAAAATGTAAACTTTTAAGAGAAACAAGGTAGCAGGGAACAAACAACTCATTAAAACGGAAAAAGGAAAGGGAACGGTCCGCGACCGTTCCCTTTTTTGTATCGGAGTGACTGGACTTGAACCAGCGGCCTCTTGGTCCCGAACCAAGCGCACTACCAAGCTGTGCCACACCCCGTCTCACAAAGCGTAACTATTATATCACGCTTTGTTTTGTTTGTCAAGGGCTTTTTTCAAAAAAGTTTTGTGTTTTTTCGTTTTTTTGTGTCTTTACGTCCTGCCGGTAGGCGGATTACGCAAATTTTGCCGCAAAGACGGTTGCATGCTTATTCGGCAATCTGCCAATTTCGAATGCCGCGTTCTTCTGCGCGCTCGCAAAGGTAGGCGGTGTCCTTGTCCAAAAGAAGGCGCATGGAAAAGCGATGGATGTCATATTGACACAGGTCGAATATTTCGTCCGGTGTATAGGCGTCGCCGTCCGGATTGGCGCCGATTCGATCGGTACGCAAATCCAGCAGAAGGAAATCGCAGACACTGCGCACCGCGGCGGCAAGGTAGACCCCGCTTTGCGTGCGCGATACCGTACTGTAGGGAAGGGCAACGCCGAGCGGCGCCGTGCCGATTGCCGTTTTAATGCGATAGAGGAAATCTTGCACCTCTTCTACGGTCTGTTCGGTGACGTCAAGGTCGGTCAAAACAATTTCATCCACGCCCGCGTCGGCAAGCTCACGCAGAAGCGCAATTTCGTAAGATTCGTAAATCTCCCGCACGCCGCGGTTTTCTTCCTTTTGCGAGGTTACGGCGAAGCAGGCAGACAGATAGGACCCGTTTTGGTGCAGAGCGGCAACCTTACCTGCAAGGTCGGTACTGCTTTGCGCGGGTTGTCCCAGCGCCTTGTCGGTTGCGGAATGCCACTGCAGGGTGCCGTCCTCGGCGCGCACGGTTACCGACAAAGCGGTGCCGGCGGGCAGGGAAGTGTTGAGTTTATAGTGTTTGGCTTGGATTTCTCCGACCGCGGTTGTAATGATTTCTTCGCGCGGCGGTATGTATTGCTCCAGCCGTTTGGATTCCTCATATGCCGCAAGGCTTGCCCGCAGGCAATTGCCCACCCCGACGGCAATGCCGAAGAGGAGCAATACGGCAGGGAGAATCAAAAGGAGGAGCGGCGGTCGACCGCGATGTCTTCGCCCGGCGCCGTTGCGTCTTGCATCGATGCGCCTTGCACTGCGTTTTGTGCGCATTTTCTTTCCCCGTTTTATTGCATGTCGCTCAGCTTATACTGCTTTCCGACATCATTCGGTGTAAAGGTAAGCGCTTCGCGATACGCGTTTTCCACCTTTTCCAAAACCACTGCCTGATAATTTTTTAGCAGGGTTTCGATATTCTTTTCCACATACAGCTCCTCCAGCGGCAGGCGGAGAATCACATAATATCCGCTGTCGGTTTCGACCGGGTCGCTGATGCCGTAATTTTCCAGGGCAAACGCCGCTTGCTCATACGCCTCGTTCATCTCGCCGCGGGTAAAGTAGTAGCCCTTTGTGGTGGTCATTTGCAAGTCGTCGTTGACCGAGGAGCCGAAATACTCTTTGAATCGGTCAAAACGGTCGCTTTGGTCTACAATGCTTTGCAAATCTCTTGCAATTTCCAACGCGGTTTCCTTCTTCTCCGCTTTTTCGGCAACCGTGTCGCAGGCAAGATAAATGGCAAGCGTGCGGCAGTAATCGCCGCTCTCCAGCACATATTGCTTGTATGCGGAGAGATTTTGCGTATTGTATTCCATGTAAATTCTGTTATCCGCCAGGGCGTAATAAACCGCGGATTCCAAGAAGCTGTTGGCAAACAGGAAGCGCAGGTAGTGGTCGGTCAGGTTATTTTCGGCAAGCCAGGTCTTATATTCGGACATACTGCCGTTGCACGCCGCATTGACGGTTTCTTCAATGTCCTTTTGCACCTGCTCGTTCAGCTCGTCGGAATCGGTGTCGATTTCAAAAAAGCTGCATAGCTGCAAAATTGCATAATTGTTGCGCAGGTTGGCATAGACGGCGGTTTGCAGCTCCTGCTCGTGCTCTGCCGCAAAGGCGGCATCCTGCCAAATCGAGGTATTGTCGTAACCGTAGGTTTTGGCAATGCTTTTTTTGTAAAGCAGGGTTACGTAACGAAATTCTTCATACAAAACATCGTAACTGACCCCCGCGTCGTCGCTGACGGTGCCAACCGGGGTCAATTCTTCCTTTGTGCCCTTAATCGGTTGTATTTGCGAGCATCCGACCAAACCGCCGCAAAGCAAAAGCGCGGCAAGGGACAGCGAAATAAAAGAAAGAAGGGAATTAAAAGAGAAGCGTCGCCGGGTATTTGCAGCCGACGGAAAAACGGTATCTGTTTTCATACAACCTCCGCAGTATATCGAATCATCCTATTTTCCTTCCATTATAACACGATATTATGACGGCTTTATGAATAACCGAGAAAATTTTCACTTTGGTTTTGCTTTTTCTCGACTGCGCGGGGCGTCCCGCAAAAAGCAGAGACGCCCCGCAAAAAATCATTCACATTCTTCACGGCAAAAGGTGCCGTCCGGCAGGCGCACATGCTCGTCGCCGTAGACGGCGCCGGGGGCAAGCGAGGCTTCGATGCGCAAAAGGCGATTGTATTTGGCGGTACGGTCGGTGCGGCAGGGGGCACCCGACTTGATAAAGGGGGCGTTGGCGGCAACCGCCAGATCGGCAATGGTGGTGTCCTCGGTTTCGCCGGAACGGTGCGAAACGATAAAGGAGTAGCCGGCACGCTGTGCGACATGAATGACATCCAGGGTTTCGCTCAGAGTGCCGATTTGATTGGGCTTAATCAGAATGCTGTTGGCAATGCCCTGCGCAATGCCCGCGCGCAGGCGGGCGGTGTTGGTGACAAAAAGGTCATCGCCGACCAGCATGATTTTTCCCCCGAGTCGGTCGCTCAGTTTCTTCCAGCCGTCCAAGTCGCGCTGATCCAGACCGTCCTCCAGCGAGCAAATCGGATAGCGATTGCAAAGGTCCTCCCAGTAATCGACCAGCGCGGTTGCCGTCATTTCGACGCCGCGCTTGGGCATGCGATAGAGGTCGCGGTCGGGGATATACCATTCGGATGCGGCGGCATCCAGCGCGATTTTGACCTGCGCGGGCTTGTATCCCGCCCGCGTCACCGCCTCCATGATGTGTTCGACGGCTTCCTCGTCGGAGGCAAGGCTTGGGGCATAGCCGCCCTCATCGCCTACTGCTGTTCCGTGACCGGAGGCGCGAAGCAGGTCGCCGAGTGCTCGATAAATCTCACTGCCCATGCGCAAGGCGTCCGAAAAAGAGGTCGCGCCGATCGGCAAAATCATGAATTCCTGGATTTCCAGATTGTTGGAGGCATGTTTTCCGCCGTTTAGAATATTCATCATGGGAATCGGCATGCGGTGCGAATCGATACCGCCGAGATAGCGAAAAACCGGCATGCCGTACCAGTTGGCAGATGCCCGCGCGGTGGCAAGTGAAACGGCAAGCATGGCATTGGCTCCCAGACCTGTTTTGTTGTCGGTGCCGTCCAAAGCGAGAAGTTTGCGATCGATTCCCGCTTGATCGGCGGCGTTGCATCCGACAAGGGCGGGGGAAATGACCTCACAAATGTTGCGTACCGCACGCGTCACGCCCATGCCGTGATACCGTGCGCTGTCGCCGTCGCGCAGCTCATGCGCCTCAAAAATGCCGGTCGACGCGCCCGACGGCACGCTGGCGACGCCGACGGTGCCGTCTCCCAGCAAAACGGTTGCTTCCACGGTCGGATTTCCGCGGGAGTCTATGATTTCTCTGCCGCAACAGCGGACGATTTGTGGTTTTGACATATTGGGTTGCCTCCTGTTTGCTCCTGTTTGTTTCGGTTTCGTTCCGTATATCCGCGACATGCGCTCTACACGGTACGAAATACGCAAATAGTTTGTGCAACTCTTTGTAAAATCATGCGCGCGGCCATAATTTCCACACCGCCATTTCCACGGTCAATGTGCCGACAAAGGTGACGGTGTAAAGCGCGACAATGGATTCCATGGCGGGTATGTAAACCAAATAGAGACGGCAGGGGTCGGTGGGGAGCACAAACAGAATGCCGTGCAGAAACCAAAACAGGGAGACGGTCAGAAGCAGGGTGCCAATCAGCAAAACCAAACAGGCGGGAAGAGAGTAGCGGTGATTTTTCAGTTGCAATCGGAGCCTTCTTTTTTGCGCTTTTCTTTTGGGATTCATGGTTTGTTCCTCCTTTCC
>CAZMAZ010000157.1:0-4380 GCA_964564255.1 uncultured Clostridium sp.
GTGCGGGGCGGCGCCCCGAAAAAAAGACCGCTGTGGGGCAGGGGTCCCCACTACAATTTTAAGAGACCATATCCTGCCGCAATAGCCGAACAATTCGCATAAAAAACCATTCAAAAAGTTTTCGCCCGCCTTTTTTAAAAGGCGGCGGGGGTGCGGGGCGAGACACTCCCTTCGGGAGCCGCCCCGCAAAAAGGCGCCCGGCGAAGCGACATTTTGGTCACGTGCCGCGTTTTTCGTTCTCCTCTGCCAATTCTATGGCAAGGTTGCGCAAAATGGGGTGCAGGACCGTGTACGCATACGCGCACCCGCTGACCTGCGCGGCAAAATAAAGTGCCGTCTTTTTCGCACGGTCTACCATGCAAAACGCGGCGTGCGCACCGTCCCAGCCGAATTCCCCGACCGACGAACGGGACAAGGAACGAATCGGGTCCACATGAACGCGTCCGCAAAGTCCCCAGCCGTAGCCGTAAAGGCGACCGCCCACAAAGTCGGTCCATGCCGTCTCCGAAAGCCTGTTGACCTCCATCTGCGCGACCGTTTCCCGCTTGAGCAAACGGTACCCGTCGGGCGACGTCCCGCCCAGGGCAAGTGCCGTGAGCAGTCGCATGTAGTCATCCGCCGAGCTGTACAGTCCTCCGCCGCCGCTCTCATACAAGGGACTGAGCGGAAATCCGCCTTCCCCGTCCAAGGGCTGTGCGCGTCCCGTCGCATTGTTGTAAGTGTAGGCTTGCGCTATTTGCGCACGCTCTTCCTTTGTCGGGTGAAAGCCGGTATGCGACATACCGAGCGGATCCAGCATGATTTGATGCAGATATGCCGAGAAACGCATGCCGGACACCACCTCCACCACTGCCGCCAAAACATCGTGGCACAGACTGTAGCGATAATGCGTTCCCGGATCAAAGCCAAGCGGCTCCTGCGCCATTGCCTCGCAAATGCGCACCGTGTCCGCTTGCGGTTTTGCGCGTGCCGCCAAAATCGGCGGCGTGTTTGCATTGTAGTCAAGTCCGCCTGTCATGGTAAACAGATGTAAAAGCCGCATCGGCTCCTTGGCAGGACGCAGACTGCCGTCGGCTTCCCGCACGTTTAGGTGCGCAAAGGTAGGCAGATACCGTGAAACGGGATCCGAAAGCTGCATTTTTCCCTCTTCAATCAAACGCATGGCGGCGGTGCAGGTGAGAATCTTGGTCGTCGAATAAATCCAGTACAGCGTATCTCTTCCGATAGGTCGCGTTTGCGCAAGATCGGCAAACCCTACCGGTCGGCGATAAATCTCTTCCCCGTCCACCGAAATCGCAAGGTCACATCCGGGAATTCCCCGCTTTGTCATGTCGTCCATGAATTTATCTAATTTTTCCGCTTTCATTTCTCGTTGCCTCCGATTCTTTTTTGTGCCGATTCTTTCGGAGCACTTTCCGCATGCCCCTGCCCCGCAAAGGCATCTCCAAAACCCGTTTTCGCCCGGCGTCCTTATGGGAAAGAAGAGAGAGCAGACACATGCAGCTCTCTCAACAATAGTCAAAATCGATCGCTTTTTTTATTTTAAAAATCCGTTGATAATCTCTTCTTCCGCTTCCTTCTCGGTCAGCCCCAGGGTCATCAGCTTAATCAACTGCTCCCCGGCAATTTTGCCGATCGCGGCTTCGTGAATCAAGGATGCATCGGTATGCCGCGCACAAATCTGCGGAATCGCTTCCACCGACGCCCGGTCCATAATAATCGCATCGCATTCGGTATGTCCGGAGCAGGCATTGTTGCCGTGCACATCGGAAAGAAACTGCTGATGCGACCTGTCTTTGGCAACCGAACGGGAAACCACATGTGCACCGCATCCTTCCCCGTTCAAATCCACGGTAAAGGCGGTTTTGGCTACCTGCTCGCCGTGTGTCATAATCTTTTCATGCACCACCAGCGTTGCGTGATCACCAAGCGTCGCATCCGTCCGTCGGTTGGCGGAGTCCACACCTTTAATCTGTACGGTCTCCATCTCCATATACGCATCCTTTTCCAGATGTACCACCGTAGTCGGATTCATTACATTCTTCCCGTTTCCGTCGCCTTCCCCGTAATGCTTTTCCACATAGCGCAGGCGGGAACGCGCCCCCACATAAAAGGTGTGAATGCCGCTGTGCTCACTGGTCTGCACCCCGCAGTTGTGAATGCCGCATCCGGCAATAATGACAACGTCACAATCCTCACCTACATGAAAATCATTGTAAACCAAATCATTCAGTCCGGTCTCGGAAAGAATTACGGGAATGTGAACACTTTCGTTTTTGGTGCCGGGCTTGATGTAAATATCAATACCGGGCTTGTCGGTCTTCTTCTCAATGGCAATGTGCGCGGAAGAATTTTTTCCAAACAGCTCCCCGTTTACACGAAGAGAATATGCTCCTTCCGGCATCTCATGCAGGTCTGCCACCTGCAAAAGTAAATTTTCCTGAATGGGATCCAGTGTTTTAGCCATGCGTCACACCTCCCTTTTGTGTGTATCTGCATCCGGCAGAGGTATTCAGCAGCTCCGGAAGAATTTCTTCCTTGGTGCCCTCGGCGGCAACGCGGCCGTCCGCAATCACAATGATTTTGTCGGCAATGTCCAAAATCCGTTCTTGATGCGAAATAATCAAAATACTACCCTTGGTCTGTTCGTACATCCGTTCAAATACGCGAATCAAATTCTGAAAGCTCCACAGGTCAATGCCGGCTTCCGGCTCGTCAAAAACCGACAGCTTGGTTCCGCGTGCAATAATCATGGCAATTTCAATGCGCTTGAGTTCCCCGCCCGAAAGAGAGGCATTTATCTCACGGTCAATGTACTCTTTGGCACACAAACCAACCTCCGATAAATATTCACACGCCTGCGCCACCGTGATTTTTTTGCCGGCGGCAAGGGCAATCATGTCTTTTACGGTCAGCCCCTTGAAACGAACCGGCTGTTGAAATGCATAGCTGATGCCGCGACGGGCGCGGTCGGTAATGCTCATGTCGGTAATGTCTTCTCCATCCAAATAAATGCGTCCGGAGGTCGGCTGAATAATGCCCGCAATCAACTTGGCAAGCGTGGATTTACCGCTCCCGTTGGGTCCCGTGACCGCAACAAAGCGCTCCTTTACCGTCAGACTGACATCGCACAAAATGTCGCTTCCCTTTCCGTCCTGTACCGCATAGGATACATGTTTCAGTTCAATCATTTTACTTATACTTCCTTTTTCTCTCGATTGCTTTTCGGCTCCGTTTAGTCCGCCTGCTCATCCTTGACACAGATCAGTTCCCGTGCATACGGAAGCGAAAGAATCCAATCACAAAATGTGTGCCATTCCGCCAGCTTGTGCCGACGGCGGGCATAATACATGTTAATCAGATTTTCATAATTCATGGTCACCGTCCGCATCTGATTGTAAGAGGACGGTAGCATCTGAATCATATTGTGCCAGGGCTGACGGTTTTCCTTGTCGGCAACAAAAAGCCGACGCTGCGATTCCAGATACGCAATCACACTGTCCAGCGCGCAAAGCCCCTCCGCATCCAGACGGTCGCAGGAAAAATCGGCGCGTTCAAACTGTTTTGCGTGAATTTTGTGCATGGTGGAACAGGAATTGGCAACCGTCCCGACCTTGTAGGTGTCAAATTCTTTCCACCAATAAAGCGGCGCGGTAATATCCACGGTTACAAAAATCTGGCGTAAGAATTTGCGATGATCGCTCCCCGCACGCGCCAATCTGCAGGCAAGGTCCAAATCGTTTGGTCCCAAGACAAACTGTCCGTCCGGGGCAAAATAACTGTCCGACCGCGCCCAACTGTTCATCGGGTTGCGTGCACCGCGGATGGCACCGTCCATATTCATAACCGCATATTTTTCGGTCTTCAACATCTTCCGTTCCCTCACTTTTCATTTTCTTTCGGTTTCCGTATTTCTCGGTATCCCTATAACTACTTCTGTTATACCGTCTGTTTCTATTATACCGTCTGTTAGTATACCACAAATTTCCCGTAAAGTCAACATGACTTTATCACATTTGCAAAAGTTTCGGCAAAATTTCGCAAAAGCAGGCAAATAGTGGCAAAGCAACCGCCCAAACGCGACCGGCGGGCAAAGATTTTGCAAACATTTTTTCATTTTTTTCAAAAAAGGGGTTGACAAGAGCCAAAACCTGTGATATAATAGCAGAGCGAACCGAGGGAAGCAACCGGGCTTCACTTGCGGACCACACGCCGGTGTGGCGGAACTGGCAGACGCCCGGGACTTAAAATCCCGTGGTACGAGAGTACCGTACCGGTTCGATCCCGGTCACCGGCATATAACGCGGAGTAGAGCAGTCCGGTAGCTCGTCGGGCTCATAACCCGGAGGTCATGAGGTTCAAATCCCATCTCCGCAACCA
>CAZMAZ010000158.1:0-4375 GCA_964564255.1 uncultured Clostridium sp.
CCCCGCCGAGATTCTTCACGTTGCTTGGAATGACACGGCGGGGTGAAACGAATCGAAACGGTCACAAACCGTTCCCTACGTGAAAAACCAAGGCGAAGCGCGAAGGCGCCGTCCTTTGATAGCAAAAAACAGCCGCCCGTCACATTGACAGGCGGCTGTTATGTATAGACTTAGGATTTTTGCAACTTTTATTTGTCTGCGTTGTCGGTTTCCTCTGCTTCGTCTTTCTTTCTGCTGACCAAGAGGTTGGTCAGGATACCAAGAATCAGAGCGCAAGCGATGGTGGTGATGGTAACCTTACCGAAGGTGATGGACAGACCGCCGATACCGGTAATCAGGATGACAGAAGCAACAAACAGGTTCTTGTTCTGGTTCAGGTCAACCGGTTGGAGCATCTTCAGACCGGAGACTGCGATGAAGCCGTACAGGGAGACGCAAACACCGCCCATGACGCAGGAGGGAATGGTTGCCAGGAAGGTAACGAAGGGTGCGACGAAGGAGGCAACAATGGCGAGGATTGCGGTTGCAAGGATGGTGACAACCGATGCGTTTCCGGAGATGGCAACGCAGCCGACCGATTCACCGTAGGTGGTGTTGGGGCATCCGCCGAAGAAGGCGCCTGCCATGGAGCCGACACCGTCACCCAGCAGGGTGCGGGACAGACCCGGATCTTCCAGAAGGTCTTTTTCAATGATGCTGGACAAGTTCTTGTGGTCGGCAATGTGCTCTGCGAAGACCACGAAGGCAACCGGTACGTAAGCAACCGCGACGGTTGCGATGTAGGAGCCGGTCAGACCGTCAAAGCCCTTGAAGGCTTCCAGGAAGGTGAAGTCGGGGTACCACTGCATATGCGAGAAGGCGGAGAAGTCGATAATCTTGAGGGCATCAAAGTCGGTCAGTGTGCCGATAACCGTCATGAAGGCGGCAACCGCATAGCCTGCAACGATACCGATAATGAAGGGAATCATTTTTGCCATCTTTTTGCCGTAAACCGAGCAAACAATGACAACAGCGAGTGTAATCAAACCGCACAGAATGCAGTAGTAAACAGAAGCGGTCTGGTTGCCGAGTGCGTCGGTTACATTGCCCTTTTGCAGATCGCCGACAGCGTTTCCTGCAAGAGAAAGACCGATAATGGCAACCGTCGGGCCGATAACCACGGCGGGCATCAGCTTGTTGATCCACTTAACACCGGCAAATTTGACAATCAGTGCGATGATGACATAGACAAGACCTGCGAACAGGGCACCGATAATCAAACCGAGGTAGCCGACTGCCATGGAAGCGGCACCGGCAAACGCGGTGAGCATGGAACCGATAAAGGCAAAGGAGGATCCAAGGAACACGGGGCTGCGGAATTTGGTGAAGAGAAGGTAAACAATGGTACCGACACCGGCGCCGAAGAGTGCTGCGGATGCGGACATGCCGTTTCCGACGATGGCGGGAACCGCGATGGTTGCCGCGAGGATGGCGAGCAACTGCTGGAGAGCAAATACAAGGATTTTACCCCAGCCGATGTTCGATGGCTTTTCGTTGACGTTGTAGACAAGTTTCATGAAAACTTCCTCCGAATTTACTTTTTTGCGTTCCTTCGATTCCGCAGCTCGCGTCGCGGTCTCGGGGACCCGTCGCATGCGGCGTTTTCGCATGAGCGCTTTTATTATGAGCGGCATCTGCCCGCTGATAACCGGATTTGTGACGAAAAAAATGCACCGTCGGGAAAACCCCCCGCGGCGCGCTCCGATCCCCCATCCGTGCAGCCCGTAAGTTTCCTGCAGGTCGCCCTTCGGCGCTCGGGAGAATATGCTTTTTCGGATACCGGACGCATCTGCCGCCAAGTGATCTCTTTCGTTCCCCAAAAGTATAACACGATTTTGCGATTTTGTAAAGCCCCTTTTTCAAAAAACCATCACAGAAAATTCGACAAGTTTTTTGCAAATTTATGAGCACTTTGCACAAACGCCGTCAAAATGCGCTCCAAAGAGGCGAAAAGAATTTTGCGGATCCCTTGACATTTCCCAAATCTGTGCTATAATAGTATGGTGGAAAATGAATGGCAAAAACCGATGAAAAATAATAAAACCCGACAAAAAAGGCGAAAGGAATTACCGACATGAAAAGAGACATGCTGAAAACGCTTGAGGAGCAGATGCCCAACTTTTCCAGGGGGCAAAAGCAGATTGCGCATTTTATCATTGAGCATTACGACAAGGCGGCGTACATGACCGCATCCCGCATGGGGGCGGAAGTGGGCATATCGGAATCCACGGTCGTGCGCTTTGTCATGGAGCTCGGATACGAGGGATACGCCGAATTTCAAAAATCGCTACGGGAGATTATCCGCACAAAACTGACCGCCCTGCAACGTGTCGAGGTAACCGACAGCCGCATCGGCGACGGGGATATTCTCAAAAACGTGCTTCTCTCCGATATTGACAAAATCAGACGGACCTTGGAGTGTCTGGACCCGCAGTCCTTCGATGATGCCGTGGAAAAAATCGTTTCCGCGCGCAACATTTATATTATCGGCGTTCGTTCCTCCTCTTCGCTTGCCGGATTTTTGAATTACAATTTCCGCATGATGTTTGACAATGTCAAATTTGTGCAGACCACCTCGGGCAGTGAGATGTTTGAGCAGATTATGAGCATCGGACCCGAGGATGTCATGATTGCCATCAGCTTCCCGCGTTATTCCAAGCGGATTATCAATGCGGTGGAGTATGCCAACAAGGCAGGCGCCGCCGTGATTGCGCTGACCGATTCCGCCGAATCGCCGATTGCACTGCACGCCACCCACCTTTTGATTGCGCAGAGCGATATGATTTCTTTTGTGGATTCGCTGGTAGCGCCGCTCAGTGTCATCAATGCGCTGATTGTCGCGGTTTCGCGCAAGCGGCGTGTGGAATTTGCGGAACGGCTGAAAAAGCTGGAAGATATTTGGGATAAATACGATGTCTACGACAAAACACAGCAATAAAGAAATATCAGAGTTCCGACAAACAGCGGAAATTGACGTCGCTGCGCGGGTTGTTGTTATCGGCGGCGGTGCCGCCGGTATGATGGCTGCTGTTTCGGCGGCGGAAAACGGCGCATCGGTAACCGTGGTGGAGAAAAATGCGTTTTGCGGCAAAAAGCTGCGCATCACGGGCAAGGGACGGTGCAACCTGACAGCCGATGTTTCGGCGCGCGAGCTGATGGAGAATATTCCGACCAACCCCCGCTTTTTGTATGCGGCGTTCAGTCGGTTTTCTCCCGACGATGTTAAAGGCTTTTTTGAAGAAGCGGGGGTGCCGCTGAAAACCGAACGCGGCAACCGCGTTTTCCCGGTCTCGGATAAAGCTGCCGATGTGGTGGCGGCTTTGACCGCCAAAATGCGCAGTCTGGGCGTTTCGGTGAAACGCGACGAGGACGTCAAAGAAATATGCACGGAAAACGGCGCCGTGCGCGGCATTTTGACCGATAAGGGCATGCTGCACGCCGATGCCGTGATTGTGGCAACCGGGGGATGCTCGTATCCCTTGACCGGCTCCGATGGTAGCGGCTATCGACTTGCCGCGGCGCTCGGACATACCGTCATTCCGCCCACTCCTTCGCTTGTGCCGCTTGTGGCGGCGGGTAAACTTTGCCCCGCCATGCAGGGACTTTCCTTGCGAAACGTGGGACTGCGGATCGTGCGACTTGCCGACCGGAAGGTGGTGTATGAGGATTTCGGTGAAATGCTGTTTACCCATTTCGGGCTGACCGGTCCCATGATTTTGAGTGCTTCGGCGCATTTACCGGATATTGCGCCGCAAAAATACGAGGCGCAGATCGATTTGAAGCCGGCACTTGACGAAAAGACGCTGGATGCGCGTATTCTGTCGGATTTTGCACGCTATGCAAACCGTGATTTTGAAAACGCATTGCACGACCTGTTGCCCGCCAAAATGATTCCCACCGTGGTCGAGCTCTCGGGCATTTCGCCGTGCAAAAAGGTGCATTCGGTCACCCGCGAAGAGAGACATGCGCTTGTCGCTTTGCTGAAATGCCTGCGCATTCCGCTTTTGCATACGCGTTCGATTCGGGAAGCCATCGTGACGCGCGGCGGTGTTTCGACGCGTGAAATCAACCCGAAAACCATGGAGTCACGCATGGTGCGGGGATTGTATTTTGCGGGCGAGGTGATTGACGTGGACGGCTACACGGGCGGATTTAATCTGCAAATTGCCTGGTCGACCGGCTATGTCGCCGGATGCGCGGCGGCGAGCGGGGAATGAGGTGTCTATACCGTTCGGTTTGCTGTACCGACACCGAGATGCAGGAGAGAATGAATTTTAAAAGAGGCTCTCACCGGGGAGAGCTCCCGCGAAAGCGGGTGAGAGGGGCAGACCGTGCG
>CAZMAZ010000159.1:0-4368 GCA_964564255.1 uncultured Clostridium sp.
GAGGCGTCGGCTTCCCGAATTCGGGCGCGCAGATAGGCAAGGGCATCGCAAAGCCCGCCGATTTGGTCAATCAACCCGATGCGAACGGCTTCCTCTCCTTCGACAATACTGCCGACATCGGTGGCAATCATATCGGGACGCATCATCAAATCCGTAATGCAGTCGGCAGAGGCGCGGGAATGACTGCAGATAAAACGTACAATGCGTTTTTGCATTTCTTCAAAATAGCGATAGGTCTGCGGAGCACCCACGACAAGACCGTTAATGCGCACGGGATGAATGGTCATGGTAGCGGAGGGAACGATAAAGGAACGGTTGGCGCAAACAGCCAGCGGAATGCCGATGGAATGACTGCCGCCCAAAACCAAGGAGACGGTCGGCTTGGACATGGAAGCAATCATCTCCGCCAGCGCCAATCCCGCTTCCACATCGCCGCCCATGGTGTTGAGTACAACCAGTAAGCCGTCTACCCCGTCGTCCTCTTCGACGGATACCAGAGTCGGGATAATGTGCTCGTATTTGGTCGCTTTTTGCCCGTCGGGGAGAAAGTAGTGTCCTTCAATCTGCCCGATAATCGACAAACAGTAGATGGACTCCCGTGCGTTTTTGACGCGTGCCGCGCCGAATTCGACGATTTGGTCCCGCGCTGTTTCCCGCTCTTCCTTTTCCTTTTCCGCTTTTTCCGCTTTTTCCGAATCTTTTGTGCTTGCCATGCCGCTTCCGCCTTTCTGTTCATTATTTTATCATTTATCATTATTGCCGAGAAAGTGCACGCTTATTCGGTAAGAATTATTGATTTTTCTCCTTTACTTTTTCATTTATTTGTGATATAATAGTGAAGAATGGGTAATTTTGTTTTTACCCGCGGTTTTCGTGCCTGTTTGCGCGGAGACAAACTTTGCGAAAGGATTACATAGCAATGGAAAACAAATTTTTGGTTGAAACATCCGCCCGTCATATCCATCTGACCGCCGAAGCGGTTGCGGTGCTGTACGGAGAGGGTGCCGAGCTGACCGTCAAGAAAATGCTGAGTCAGCCGGGACAGTTTGCGACGGCAAACGAAAAAATCAAACTGGTCGGACCCAAAGGGGAACTGGCAGTCAGCGTTCTCGGCCCTGTTCGCAGTGCCAATCAGGTCGAACTTTCCTTCTCGGACGCACGTGCGCTGGGACTCAAGGACGTACCGGTCAGAGAGAGCGGAGATGTTGCCGGAACACCGGGACTCAAGCTGGTCGGCCCCGCAGGGGAACTGGTCATTGAGGAGGGCTGTATTATCGCAAAGCGTCACATTCACATGACGCCCGCCGACGCGGAAGCATTCGGCGTAACAAACGGTCAAATCGTGTCGGTCAAATTGGACACGGCTCGTCCGCTGGTATTTGGTGACGTTGTATGTCGTGTCAGCGAAAAATTTGCACTGGCAATGCATATCGATACTGATGAGTGCAATGCCGCCGCCGCTTTCGGGACCGTTTACGGGGAAATTGTAAAATAAGGAGCACGGGAGCAGATGAAGATTTTGTTTCAAGGGGACAGCGTTACCGACGCGGGACGGGACCGAACTAACCCCCGTGATATGGGGGAAGGCTATGCAAGGTTTGCTTCCGCGATGATCGAAGATGCATATCCCGATCTTTCGTTTACATTTTGCAACTTGGGAATCGGCGGAGACAGAACCTGTGATCTTGTGACACGCTTGGAAAACGATTTCGTTGAAATACAACCTGACATCGTTTCCGTTTTGATTGGCGTCAATGACGTCTGGCATTATTATCTGTTCGGCGACCAAACAACCGACAGTGCGTTTGAAGCCAATTATCGCAAGGTGCTTTCGACACTGCGCGAAAAAACCAAGGCGAAAATTTTGATGATCTCGCCGTTTATGCTGGGCGAGACCAATCCGCCCGAGATGCGTCCGCACCTGGACCGCTTGATCGGGATTGTGGACAGACTTGCCCGGGAATATGCGGATGCTTACCTGCCTCTGCAGGCGGTGATGAATGCGCAAATTCCGCCGGAAGAGTGTCTTTTGTACGCCGCGGACGGGGTTCATCCGACACAGGAGGGCGCTTGCTTTATTGGCGAGCGATACCTGGAAGCCGTGACGCCGCTTATCGAGACTCTCATCTCAAATAAGGCGTAGGGCGTAAACAGATACAAAATCAGATGCAAAATCAAAAGATAAACATAAAAAAGGAGAATAAAAACATGAATGTGGAAAAATGCGAATACGCAATGAGCGCTGAAGTACAGCGCATGTGCAAGGTTGCAAAGGGTCCGGACCACGGTCCCGCTCCGATTCCCGAAGAGGGAAAATGGGTTCAGGCAAAGCAGGTTGCCGATATTTCCGGCTATACGCACGGTATCGGCTGGTGTGCTCCCCAACAGGGCGCGTGCAAGCTCTCCCTGAATGTCAAAAACGGTATCATCGAAGAGGCACTGGTCGAAACGGTCGGTTGCTCGGGTATGACACACTCTGCGGCAATGGCAGCAGAAATTTTGCCCGGTAAAACCGTACTGGAAGCACTCAACACAGACCTTGTGTGTGACGCTATCAATACGGCTATGCGCGAGCTGTTTTTGCAAATTGTATACGGCAGAACCCAGTCGGCGTTCTCCGAAGGCGGTCTTGTCATCGGCGCGGGCATGGAAGACCTCGGAAAGGGCGCACGCTCCATGGTCGGTACCATGTACGGGACCAGAGAAAAGGGCGTTCGTTATCTGGAAATGACCGAAGGCTATTGCACAAGAATGGCACTGGACAAAGACGACCAGGTGATTGGTTACGAATTTGTTTCGCTGGGCAAAATGACCGACATGATTAAAAAGGGTATGGAGCCGAATGAAGCATACGAAAAAGCAAAGGGAACATATGGCAGATTTACCGAAGCGGTTCGCTATATCGATCCCCGTAAAGAATGATAAGAGGAGGAGAGAAAAATGGCACAGTTTGAAGGATATGAAAGACGCGAGGCGAAGATTCTCGGCGTTCTGAAGGAATACGGAATCTCCTCGATTGACGAGTGCAAGGAAATTTGTACCGCAAAGGGCATTGACGTGGACCAAATCGTGCGTTCCACACAGCCCATCTGTTTTGAAAATGCCGTTTGGGCATATACGGTCGGCGCCGCCATTGCCATTAAGAAGGGCGACAAGAAAGCGGCAGATGCCGCTGCCGACATCGGTATTGGTCTGCAGGCATTCTGCATTCCCGGCTCGGTGGCGGAAAACCGTAAGGTCGGTCTCGGCCACGGAAACCTCGGCAAGATGCTTTTGTCCGAAGAGACCGATTGCTTCTGCTTCCTCGCGGGTCACGAATCCTTTGCGGCGGCAGAGGGTGCGATTAAGATTGCTTTGAATGCTAACAAGGTCAGAGTAAAGCCTTTGCGCGTTATTTTGAACGGTCTGGGCAAGGATGCGGCATTTATCATCTCCCGTATCAACGGCTTTACCTATGTAAAGACCGAGTTTGACCCGTACAGCGAAACCGTCAAGGTGGTTTCCGAGACACCGTATTCCGACGGTCCCCGTGCGGCAGTCAAGTGCTACGGTGCGGACAATGTACCGGAAGGCGTTGCGATTATGAAGCTGGAAAATGTCGGCGTTTCTATCACAGGAAACTCCACCAACCCGACCCGCTTCCAGCATCCGGTTGCAGGTACCTATAAGAAGTGGTGCGTCGAAAACGGCGTGAAATACTTCTCGGTTGCATCGGGCGGCGGCACAGGCAGAACCCTGCATCCCGACAACATGGCAGCAGGTCCGTCCTCTTACGGCATGACCGACACCATGGGCAGAATGCATTCGGACGCACAGTTTGCAGGCTCCTCCTCGGTTCCCGCACACGTGGAAATGATGGGTCTGATCGGCATGGGCAACAACCCGATGGTCGGTGCGACGGTCGCGGTTGCGGTCGCAGTCGAAGAAGCGGCAAAGGCTTGATTTATAAGGGTTTTTAAGAAAATTACCCCTATCGTTGTTAAGGCGATAGGGGTATATTTTTGCTCTTTGCCGACATTTTGCCGACATTATTTTAAGGTTGACGGCAAAATTTTGCCGTCATATTTTCACCTATATTTTTTCAGCAAACCCAAGACAACTTTAGACAGTTAGGAGGTCTATATGACCAATAAGGAAAGATTTCTCGACCTGTGTTCTCAGGTCAAGCGCGAGGGTATGGATGAGCTTATCAAGTACCTTGAAACAAGCGATTTCTTCTATGCTCCCGCAAGCAGTATTATTCGCCCCTTTTTCGTGGAGGAATAACAATGGGACTTGACAACAGATTTATGGGGCATTTCAAAAATCAGCCAGAACTTGAAATAAGCCTTGCGTATTTCCGCAAGTATTTCAGTTTGAATGACTGGA
>CAZMAZ010000160.1:0-2781 GCA_964564255.1 uncultured Clostridium sp.
AGGTGCCCTTCATTCAAATATGCATACGCCGTTGCGTTGCGCCAGTACCGAATGTCCCTGCGCCAGCTCCGAGGATGCCACAAAAAAGGTTGTTGTTTGTTCCAGCGGCAGGTACTGATCCCACGGAACCGGAACATCGTGCATGCACCCGTCGTCTCCGTACACGGGGACAAACGCAATACACGGTATAATGTCATAAGAAAAAGCGGTTGTAAAAATACGATCGATACCGTTTTCATCGGTATCAAACCGACATTTCCGAATTGCCGGCGTTTTGGTCTGCGGATGAACCACCCATTCGGAAGCAACCCGACTGACCAGCACTTCGTATTCGGTTGTAGAATATTTTTGTCCCTGCGGGGCAATCGGTTCAAGGGTATGTATCGGTTGCATCTGATAAGAAGGGATCGACCAAAGAGGGGCAAAGGCGAAATACAGAGATTTGAAATAGTCCCGATTTAGATTTGTGAATTTTTCTTCCAATTCGTCGTATGCGTAGGAAAAATACGCAGATGCGTAAAGGGAAATCGGACGGTTTTGACTATGCTGTGCAATAATTTCATTGGTTCTGTTTCTCTTTACAAAAGAGAAATCATCTCCGTAACCGTCCTTGGAAAGAAGGAGATCCACCATATTTGTTTGCGCAAGCGGCGTAAACAGGGAACGGAACTGTACCTCGTTTGTTCTGTCCAGCGCATGAAACAACACTTCGAAATCGGTGTTTGACATGTTCACAAAGTCTTGATTTTTGCGAATGGCGCGATCGGTCATCTTTTTAAGCTTTTTCTCACCCTTTTTGACATACCGTTCAATCTCTTTTTCGCTTTTCTGCTCCAGATGTGTGGCATTACGGGAAAAGGAAAGCTCGGGACCGCTTTGTGCACAGTAGTGCAAAACGGTTTGAGAGGAATAAAACGGTTTCGGCCTTGTTATCGATGCGTGCAGAGTCTGCGAGCGAGATCGCGTGCAAAGATTGCCGTCACTGTCCCGATAGGTTTCGGTCCAATGAATGACCTTGCTTCCGTGATAGGTTGCTTCTCCCATGCGATGAACCAAATCGACGGTCAGTAAAAAGGGATTTTGATTAAACCGCCCCGACAGAAGGTCAACCGCAGAGCGCTCCGGGTCCTCGGAAGCCTTAAAATCATAGTTTGCACACATGTCGGCTTCCTGCTCCGTGGAAAAATTCGGCGCAAAAGAGAAGAGCGGCAGGGTTTGCTCAATCAAATTCAGCGCATCACGATCCGAAAAGAGGGCACAAAGCGGTGCCATTTGCTTTTTTGCCAGTTCCAACAACAACGCCGCTTTTTGGTCTGCCTGCTGTATATCATTTCGCATTCTTTTGATTTTCGGCGTAACCTTCCAAAAGACCAACGGGAGCGTAAGCAGTGTAACAATCATGATAACGCGCAGCACGCGCCAAAAATTCAGCTGTTTTTTGCGCTTTTTCAGATTTTCTTTGAGGGCGTGATACTCTTGTACGGTTTTACGGTTTTCCGCAATGTCGACACCGGAGCGCTTGACGAGATCGTCGAGATACGCTTTCACAAGTGCCGCATGACGGGACGAGTGCAGGCTTTCAAATTCTTCCGCGGGCTTATATATCATGGTATCCATTTGACAAAGAGGTCCTCCTTTTTGCGGAAATACAATCGAAAAAACAAAATCCGATTTTCCCGACGCATCCATTGTACCACATTATCGGCAAAAAATCAAGTACTTAAAAAAATTATTGTCAAAGGAAACCGGAAACAAAGAAAAGCATGTGGAAAACAATGGTAAATCAAAATTGTGAGAAAATTTTGAAAAAACACTGTACAAACGCAATAAAATGTGGTATAATTGTGAACAGATTCCGAAATATATGTATAATCGCAAAATTTCGGACAAAATTCATTCATTATTCACAGAGTCTACCGATTCGGTCTTTACAATAAAATTCAATCGGTACCGGAATGCGGACCGCGCAAAACGGGTACGGTTTTAAAGGGTCGGCACAAAAGACAGAAAAAACAGGTCAGAAGCAGTAAGAAGCAGTAAGAAGCAGTAAGAAGCAGATTGTGAAAAAATGCGGAGGAAACCACCTATGATGAACACAAAGATTTTGGTTATCGATGATGATTTGGACACTACCATTGCACTGAAAAATCATCTTGAAAATGAAGGTTACGAGGTAAGAACCGCCACCAACGGTATAGAAGGCGTTGTTGCTTTTCGTAAGTGTGAGCCGGACCTGGTGATTCTTGACATTACCATGCCCAAGAAGGATGGCTATCAGGTTTGCCGCGAAATTCGCGAAATGTCGCAGAAGCCGATTGTTTTTCTTTCCGCGCGAACCGAGGAATTCGACAAGGTTCTGGCGCTGGAACTCGGCGGTGACGATTATGTAACCAAGCCTTACGGAATTAAGGAGCTGTCAGCGCGAATCAAAGCAGTGTTGCGCCGCTCGCAAACGCACTCTCCTCATGAAGATGAAGAAGTAATTCGTTTGGATAATATCGAAATCAGCAAGCAAAAATATGAATTGAAAATTCGCGGAGAACTGGTGGATATTCCGCCAAAGGAGCTGCAGCTTCTGTATTTTCTCGCCTCCAATGCCAATATTGTTTTTTCGCGAGACCAACTGCTTGATAAGGTCTGGGGATTCGATTATCTCGGTGACTCTCGCACGGTTGATGTGCATGTCAAGCGTCTGCGCGAAAAGCTGCTCGGCGTGTCTGACCATTGGGCACTCAAAACCGTTTGGGGCGTCGGCTACAAATTTGAACTTTTGGCATAAAA
>CAZMAZ010000160.1:2881-4281 GCA_964564255.1 uncultured Clostridium sp.
CGATTGATTTGACTGATTCGATTGAGGAAAACAAACAATCCGATTCGATTGACAACGCCGATAATACTGACAGCCTTGCACATTCGGAAAACGAACAACAGGGGAATCCATGGACATACAAGCAGGAAAATGCAGATGTCACGCCGTTCGGACCGACGCTGACCCCACCGCCGCAGATGCCGCCGCAGGCGCCGCTGCCGCCAATCGGTCAGCCGATGGCAAACGCTACGGTCCCCGTAAAGCCTAAAAAGCGGTACGGAACCACCGTTTGGCTGATTATTTTAAGCGTACTGCTCCTTTTGCAATTTTGCGTTATCTTTTCCTTGGCAGATACCATCTCGCATACAAGCAGCGACGGGGACGCCTCCGCAATGCTGAACAATGTTTTTGATTCCTGCGTTTCCATTTCCGTCAATACGGGAACCGGAAAGGGAACCGGGTCCGGTATCGTTTTAACCTCCGACGGCTATATTTGCACAAATTATCACGTGGTGGAAAACGCCAAGTCCATTACCGTCTACTTCTACTCCGGCGACGAAAAGCAAGCAGAACTGATCGGTTATTCCAAAACCGACGATCTGGCACTGCTTAAGGTATCCGGAATCGGGTATCGGGCGGCAACCATCGGCAGCTCACAGGATTGCCGTGTCGGCGACCGTGTGTATGCAATCGGTACCCCTGCGGGACTGGATTATGCATGGACCGTCACCTCGGGCATTGTTTCCTATCCGGATCGTGTTATGAAGATTTACGCAAGTGACGGTTCGCTGGAAAAGAAAATGCATGTCATTCAAACCGATACGCAGGTAAATCCGGGGAACTCGGGCGGCGCCCTTGTAAACGCATACGGAGAAGTGGTCGGCGTGGTTTCCATGAAGCTGTCGGGATCTTCCTCTCTTTCTTCCGGAAGCTACGAAGGATTGGGATTTGCCATCCAAATCGAAGGTGCCATGGAAATCTTGAACGAGATTAAGCGAACCGGTAGCGCAGAAGGCATTACCTCTCCCGTTACCTCCGCCCGCCCCGTCCTCGGTATTTCGGCAGTCAGCGTAACGGCGGGTGAATACTATATGCTTACCGAAACGGGAATCAAAAAAATTGACGAGGAAGTCTATCTGCTTGCTCCCGATCGCTATATCGCACCCAAAGCCAACGGTATCTATATAACCCAGATCAACCAAGACAGCGATGCAAACGGAAAACTGGAAATCGGCGATATTATCACAGAGGTGGAAGGTATTGCCGTGGCAAACGTGCAGGAGGATGTCTGGCCCATTATCAACGAGATGAACGGCGGGGATACCGTAACACTGACCGTTTACAGAAGCAAAACGGATACAATCGAAACAGTGCAAATCGTTTTGGGAACGC
Organism: uncultured Clostridium sp.; assembly: GCA_964564255.1. GTDB lineage: Bacteria > Bacillota > Clostridia > Oscillospirales > CAG-272 > CAG-448. The sequence continues at coordinate 4,253 of CAZMAZ010000160.1, forward strand.
AGTCCTGAAGCATTCGGCTTGCACAAAAA
>CAZMAZ010000161.1:0-4265 GCA_964564255.1 uncultured Clostridium sp.
AAATAACAGAGGAGATCATCAATATGTCAAACAAAGCCATTTTTACCCCCAACGCTCCCGCTGCCATCGGCCCTTATTCGCAGGCCGTAGCCGCCGGTAACACCGTGTATGTCTCCGGTCAGCTGCCCATCGACCCCGCCACCGGTGCCTTTGCCGGGGAGGATATCGCCGCCCAGACCCGCCAGTCCCTGCTGAACGTCAAGGCCATTCTGGAAGCGAATGGTATGTCCATGGCCGATGTGGTCAAGACAACGGTGCTGCTGGCCGACATTGGAGAATTCGCCGCCATGAACGCCGTCTATTCCGAATTCTTCTGCGAGCCCTTCCCTGCCCGCGCCGCCTTCCAAGTCGCTGCGCTGCCCAAGGCCGCCCGCGTGGAAATCGAAGCCGTAGCTGTCAAATAAAGTGTATCGGGGCTGTTGCAAACGCAACAGCCCCGTATTTTATCTACTCGGCTATATGGTTGCCGCCAGTTTTTTTCGGCAGCAAAGGCAAATGTTTCGTCCCTCCATGGTCACAAGCCTGTCCAGTCCGCCGCAGAAGACACACCCCGGCTCAAACCGGCGCAAAATCAGCGTCTGTCCCTGCACGCTCAACTCCACCGCCTGTCCGCAGTCCATCTCCATCATATGCCGCAGCTCCACGGGGATGACAATTCTCCCCAGCTCATCTACTTTTCGAATCATTGATATCGTTCTCATGGCTGCACCTCCTGCTTCTGATTATAAGCCATGCACCCGCAACCGGTCAACCCCCCTGAAAACGACAGTTTTCGACAATGCTTCAAAAGTATCAGCCGATATTATTTTTCCGTTCGCAGTTTTCCCCTCACAGAGATACTTTTCCCTGTCTGTTTTCTCTCAGAACAGCTACTTCGTCTCAACCAGTATTTCTTTTGCAATGATATGCCATTCGTCTCCGGAAAACATTTGAAACAGCAGGTAAAGTCCATTTTCCATATCTTTGCCGTTCTTTTCAAGATAACGCTGCAAGTACGATAGATCTTCTTCCACCGTAAGAGAATAGATTGTTTCCCGATCACCGGGCCATCCGCCCTTCGTTGCGAGTGCAACACCGATGTTGCACAACGTCAGCGCGATTTTATCTTCGAAAATCGGATTGCACAATTCTATGATAACCCTGTCTTCTCTACAGTCAAATCTAACATTTTCCAATTTTGCATCATGGACATGGCTATTAAATAAAAACTCTTTGAGTTCCTTTATATTGCTTTTGTTGTACCTCAACACAGTATCCTCCCCTGCATCCGGGCAAAGCGCATAATGTTCATATCATCTCCTTCTACGTCACTACACCAGCTCTGGCATTCCATTCGTAAATGACCAGTTTTTCTCCGTTCAGGGACGTAACAGAGAGATATCGCGCTTGTTCGCCGAACCAGTAGCCCCAAAATGACCGTTTTTCATAGGTAACTTTTATCTGCTTTCCGTCATAAACCAGCTGATGCCTTGCAGCAGAAAATCCATCAAATTGGTCTCTTTCGTGTTCGTCCGCGTTTTCCGTTACGCCAAGGATCGCACCATCGTTAGAGAATCGAACTGTTTTATGGGTTCGATAGAAGAAAGCGCACAAGCGATCGTCCTCAAACCACAAGGTACAGTGGCCTCCGGCACTGATATCGCTCGGGATTTCATATTCAAACGCCAATGTTCCATCTGTCCGAAAACAGATAATTCGATACTGAGAAACAGCGTCAAAACAGGCGATATATTCCTCGCTTGGAGAAACGGAAATGGCCTCGATCGTGCTGTTTGATTTCCCGGCAAACAGAAAGCAGAATACAACAGCAATGACTGCAAAAATAAGAATAGCGCGCCTTCTTTTCGGCGGAAAAACACGGTTTAATAAGTCTTTCATATAAATTACCCACGTTCAATCCAAGTAAAAATCAAAGCCAATGGAAACGCCCATCGATGCCCAGAACGATAGGCAGCCACTGGGAATTGTAAGTGCAGGCATGGTATTTGATTCTGCAAAGACCCGCACGATCAAATCTGCGCTCAAATCATATTCCTTGCATACGGATAAAACCTTATTTTCTTTTCCTGAGAGTATCTGCTCCATTTTATGTAATGGCTCTTCTAGATCCCAGCATTCAAATTTGGGCAGCTCAATGCTCCAGCAAGCGTGCTTTATCATTTTGTAAGGAGGAGATTGTGCTGGGAGAATTGTGAATCCAGACAGCTCACATTCAAGCTCATGTATTTCCGCAACGCTGTTCAGTTTGCCTTTGCTGACGGTTGGGGCGTTTGACGTTGACGGCATAATGCCCAAGCAATGGGTCACAGCATCTCTGTCAAAATCGGCACCATCATTCTTTGTAAGTAAGAAGATCAATCTTATTTACGGAATATTATCCATTGTGGCCTCCTTGCCGGTGGAAAAGCTGAGGGACAATTCCCTTTTCTTTCTTAGAACTGCAACTATAAATCAGCCAAGCAGCCGACTGTATTATACTATTCAGTAACGAGCTTGCCGCTATTATACATGAACTTGATCGTTGTTGCAACTCCATTTTTCGTCACATTTTCTCGGTTCACAGTCCGGCGGACTGTTTCCTATATAAAAACCACCGATTTTCGCCTTTTGGGGCGCTTCTCTTGAAATATGTGACCTGTCCATGCTATAATATTTGTGATGTTGTTGATATGGGCTTTGGGAGGTTTTTATGAAATATATGACATTCAACTCTTCCTGCTCCTTTGCCGGCGTTGCCAATATGCTGCTGCAATTGGGCATCGATGTGGAGGATCGGCAAATTGCTCTGGGCATGAAGTTGCCTTATTTGTTTGATTTGCAGGACGGTGTTTATTCAGCAGGTCCTATGCTGCAAAGCGCAAGATGGTTTGATCTATATCTCAATACATTGGGCTATGCCATGAAGGAAACCGCTGTGCGCAAGCCGAATGTTCCCGATCATCTCCGTCAATGCGGCGTAGCCATGCTGGGACTTCGAGTATCACCCGGCGAAAAACACGCTGTGATTTTTGTTGGAATGGAGGAAGAAAACTTCCGGTTTATCAACAACAAATGGCAAGGCAGTGATATGCCGGAAAAACTGTGTCTTTCAGAGAAAGCACTGGCAGAGAGATTGGATGATACCGTTATGGTCGCTACCATTGAAAAAGTGCCTGTATCGACCCCGGACACGAGGCATTTACTGCTCCGTTCCTGTCAGGTACTGGAGCAATACAAGACTGATATTCAAACCTTTTGCAGCATAGAGAAGACACCGGAAGAATTGATCGCTGCTATGAACCCCTTGTTCCGTGCTACCTTGCTCGATGGTATCACCATGCTGGAGTTGATTGGTCAGACGGAACTGGCAGAGCGATTTAAACAAATTCAAAAACCCTTCTTAAGTGCAATTCGGAAAGGACAGCCTGTGGTACTGTGTGAAATTCTGGACTTACAGGCATGGCAGACAGCAATCGATCAGTATATTGCGTTGATAAAGAATGAATAACAGACCAACGATGACCCGGAGGCGTATGAAACCGTATGCTTTGAAAGTGACGACTGCGACTGGGCAGCGATGTTACTTCGTACTGTCAATACTTTTAACAACACAATCGCAGAATGTGTTAAGTTAATTGAACAAAAATTAGATACGATTGGTCAATTACCAGCGATAAAACAATTATGGCTAGCATCCAAAAACTAACATTACACGGAAGCTTTTCGGAACTGCTTTGTATTTTATAAGACTCACAAGAAATGAGGAAACATTATGCCATTTACCGCAAATCGCAAGCGACCGATATGTGGAAGCACCCGATAAGTCCAGCGGCAAGCGAAAGCAGAAGATCCACATCTGCTATGACCTCGTTGGCTTTATCCCCGTGGATGAGCTGCTAAAAGCAGAACAGGCATGACAAACATCATGCCTGTTCCACAAAATTCAGTTTTTACTATCTTACGACCACCGAGCTTTCCTTGGTGGTTTCTTGTGTTTGCGTCACCTATTTTCACGGCTAGGGGGAGCGAGCTGAGCGCTGCCGGTGGCAGATCAAGCGAAGCGAGCGAGTGGCCGCGGTCGGCAAGGAACAAGCCCACCCTGCTAGGCGAAGTTCCTGCCGGGCACCGCAACAGGAATATCGTCATGCCGTAATGACAGTCTGGTAGACTGTCATAGGCATTTGTCTCATCTCTTAAAATATAAAAAGAGTCAAGAATTACTTCTTGACTCTTCTTGTGTTTGCGTTACCTATTTTCACGGCCAGTCACCCGGCAACTATCGTCGG
>CAZMAZ010000162.1:0-4259 GCA_964564255.1 uncultured Clostridium sp.
CAATATATAAGTCACAAACGATAATGTTACTACATAGTCAAGCTAATATAATAAAAACATTAAAACATGAATTAACACATGTGTGGTTATATGAATATGGTCATAATCAAAACGATGATAAAACATTTAGTTATGAAGATGTATGCGAAATAGTAGCAAGTAGTAATGATTTTGTAAATGAAATAGTAAATAAATATAATGTAAATAAAACTGCAAAAGAATTAGCAAATATAGGAGATGCAATAAATATTTTGAGGTAGAAAATGAACATAAATCAAAACATAAATAAATTGTTATATGCCTTATCTATAAAGGGGCAAATATATAAAATAAATAGTTTCCAATTCTACAGTGAAAAGAACTGTAAGTATTGTACTAAATATCAAATACTAAAAAGAGAGCAAGTAGAAGTATATAACGAAGAAACAGAACAAATCGAGTTACAAGATAGATATAAACAAAAAGAAGAATGTTATAGCAAGGTAGATGTAATGAAATATCTAATGGAGGAGTATGGAAAGATGTGATAATATGGCAAAGAGATTAACAGATAAAGAAAAGAAACAAATAATTGCATATTATATAGAATGTCAAAACTTAAGAGAAACAGCAAGAAAATTTGATGTTTCTCCAGATACAGTTAAAAGATTGACAAAAGACAATAAAGAAATCGAACAAAATCTTGCTCAAAAAAAAGAAGAAAATACAAAAAATGTTTTGAATGAATTAGATAAAACAAAGGACAAACGAATAAAACTACTCAATAAAATGATAGACAAAATGGAAGAAAAAGTTGATAATATAGATATGTTCACAAATGTAAAAGATTTAGCCACAGCATATGGAATAATTGTGGACAAAGATATGAAATTTCTTGAATTAACAAAAGAAAAACAAGAAAATGAAAAACAAATAATAAAAATACCAGCGTGTGATATGTCAAGTGCATTTATAGATTTAAACAGAGATATAGATAACAGAGGACATTTAGAATACTGGTTAGATGGTGGGAGGGCTTCATTGAAGTCCTCTTATTGTGGTGAAAAAATACCCGAACTATTAGAAAATAACCCTAATATGTGTGCATTGTGTATAAGAAGAGTAAGCAATACTTTAAAAGACTCGGTGTATGCACAAATACAATGGGGAATTGATAAATTAAATGAAACATATCCAGGATTAATGGAAGACTATAGTTTTAAAACATCACCAATGGAAATAACCAAAAGAAGTACAGGGCAAAAGATTTATTTTAGAGGAACAGATGACCCAGGTAAAATAAAATCTATTAAACCACCTAAAGGAATGTATATAGGAATTATTTGGTATGAAGAATTTGACCAAATCCAAGGTATGAATGCAGTAAGAAAAATAAATCAATCAGTAATAAGAGGTGGAAATGATTTTATTGAGTTTTACACATTTAATACCCCAGCAAGTAGACAACATTTTGTAAATAAAGAAAAAAGAATACCAAAGCCCAATAGGTTATCGCACCATAGTGACTACAGAACATCTCCAAAAGAATGGATAGGACAAGCTTTTATAGATGAAGCAGAATATACAAAAGAGACAGCACCAATTATATATGAAAATGAATATTTAGGATTAGAAACTGGAGACGGTGGAAATGTATTTGAAAATCTTGAATTAAGGGAAATAACTGATGAAGAAATTTCTCATTTTGATAGATTATACAAAGGCATTGACTGGGGATGGTATCCTGATCCATTTGCGTATAACAATATGCATTTTGATATGGCAAGAAGAACACTATATATTTTTGATGAGTTAAGATGTAACAAAACATCAAACAAAGACACTTGGGAAAAATTAAAAGCAAAAGGAGTAAAGAACAATGATTTAATAACAGCAGATTCAGCAGAAAACAAGTCAATAGGGGATTACAAATCTTATGGAGCATTTATAAGAGGAGCAGAAAAGGGACCAGGAAGTGTTGAATACAGCATGAAATGGTTGGCTGGTTTAGTGAAAATAGTAATTGACCCTAAAAGATGTCCAAATACTGCAACAGAATTTGCAGAATATGAACTTGAAAAAGACAAAGACGGGAACATTATTACTGGTTACCCAGATAAGAACAACCATCATATAGATTGCGTACGCTATCGGACTTGAATGTATATGGAAGAAGAGAGGACAATAAAATGTTTGAAAAAATAGTAAATTTTATAAAAGGAGCAATAAATAAAATGTTTAATACGACGGATATAGCAAAAGATTTTAATATAGACATATCAACAAGCAATGAGGTATTATCTGCCATAGAAATGTGGTCAAATATTTACAATGGAAAAATGCCATGGTTAAACGCAGAAGTAAAGTCATTGCATGTTGCAAAAACAATATGTGAAAAGGTAGCAAAAGCAGTAACAATAGAATTTAAATCAAAAGTAGATGACAAAGAAATAGACAAGACATATCAGAGATTTATAAAAAATATAAGGACAAACACAGAATACGCTTTGCGGAAAAGGCGGAATGTTTTTTAAACCATTTTATAGCAACGGTAGAATAAAAGTAAGCTGTATTCAAGCAGATAAATTTATACCAACAAAATTTGATAGCACTGGAGAATTATTAGGTGCTATTTTTATTGACCAAATTACAAATGAAAAAGATGTTTATACAAGACTTGAATATCAAGAGCTAAACAACACAACTTTAACAATTAAAAATAAGGCTTACAAAACAACAATAAACAATATAAATAGTTTAGGGAAACAAATATCAATTTCAGAAATAGAAGAGTGGGCTAATATACAAGAACAACTAACAATAACGGATGTAAACAGGCTATTGGGTGGCTATTTTAAAATTCCTATTGCAAATCCAGTTGATAACACAAGCCCAACAGGTGTTGCAATATTTGCAAATGCTATAGATACATTGGAAGAAATAGACAAACAATTCAGCAGAACATTATGGGAATATGAAGGTTCAGAACTTGCAATAGATGTTGATGAAACAGTATTTAAGAAAGATGAAAATGGAAATGATATATTGCCAAAAGGAAAGAAAAGATTATATAGAAAACTAGATTTTGGAGATGAAAAAATTTGGAATATATTTAGTCCTGCAATAAGAGATACATCATTATTTAATGGATTAAATGAGTTGTTAAGGCAATGCGAAAGCCAATGTGGTTTAGCATTTGGAACAATATCAAAAATAGAAAATATTGAAAAGACAGCAACTGAAATAAAATCAAGTAAACAAGATTATTTTGTCACAGTGTCAGATATACAAGGGGCATTGCAAACAGCACTTGAAGACTTAATTTATAGTATTGATATTCTAATGAGCTTATATGGAATAAAACATAAAGTGGGTGCAACAGGGAGTTTTGACTGGGACGATAGTATATTGGTAGATAGTGAAAAGAAACAGTCACAGGCATTAGTCGAAAGAAATGCTAAACTAATTGATGACATAGAATACTTTGTACAAACAAGAGATTATTCAGAAGAAGAAGCAACAGAATATGTAAATAAAATGCGAGAACGAAGTAAAGAAGAAATGCCAAACGAAGAACTAGAGGAATAGGAGGAAGATTTTATATGACAGAAAATTTAAAGCTTCAAATTGTAGTACTGGTAAGTAACATAATAACAATAGTGGTATTTGCAATTCTTGCTATATTTTTTAAAAAATGGTGGATAGTTTTTATAGCTATACTATTTAATACCTCAATTGAAGAAAAAAAGGAAAGCAAAAAAGGAAAGAAAAAATGATAGAAGATAGAATACAAAATGCAATAAAACCTATTTTAAGTATTTATTCAGAAATCGAATTAGAACTCATTAAAAAGATAGCAGTGCATTTCAATATAAACGAAGAATTTATAAATTCAGATTATTGGTATTTTGAAAAACTAAAAGAAATGGGTGGACTAAATAGTGAAACATTAAAGTTGCTAGAAGAATATACAGGAAAAACAAAACAAGAATTGCTAAAGGCAATGAAAGATATAGGCATAAATTCTATACCAGTAGATCAACTAAATATAGCAACGAAAAAAAATGCATTACTAAATCCAGAAACAATAATAAACAGTGCAAATATACAAAATATCATACGATATAGTTATGATGAATTAGAGAAGTCATTTTTAAACTTAAATAAAACAATACAAGAACAAGTAAGACAAACTTATACAGACATAATAACAGAAATATATATAAAAACCAATGCAGGTGTATGTAGCTATCAAGAAGCAATATTAGAAAGTTTAGACA
>CAZMAZ010000163.1:0-4257 GCA_964564255.1 uncultured Clostridium sp.
AAGCTGCCGAAAAAACGATTTTATTTGTATCTCTTTGACTTTTACAATCGGCTATTCTTTTGGTCTGTATCTCTCCTTTTGGTACCGTTTTTACACATTTCCGGAATCGGAGCACTCCCCGCTCTCCCAGTCGTATGCGGTCAAAGCCCCCTGTACGGACAAGCCCTCAAATTCATGCTGTCGCAGTACCTCGTATACGGCAATGGCAACGGAATTGGAAAGATTGAGAGAACGGAGATGGTTGCGCATGGGAATACGCACACACCAATCCGGATGCGCAAGCAAAAGCTCTTCGGGAAGACCGCGCGTTTCCTTGCCGAACATGAGATATACCTCGTCGGGGTAGATCGGATCGGTATGCCGATGCAATGCCTTGGTAGAAAAATAATATACGGCAGCGTTCGGATTTTTTTCGTAAAAATCATCAAGCGAATCATAATATGTAATATCCAATTTATCCCAATAATCAAGACCCGCGCGTTTGAGCTTTGCATTGTCAATCGTAAACCCGAGCGGTCGAATCAGATGCAGGGAAGCACCGGTTGCGGCACAGGTACGGGCGATATTTCCGGTATTTTGCGGAATTTCGGGTTGATGCAAAACAATATGAATTTTTGACATGATATAAACACCTCTTGCGTTTTTTGGGGATGCGGCACTCGCATGTTTGCCCTTTCTGTCTCCCATTATACCCCTTTTTCGAAAAAAATACAAGAGGGTGACGAAAATTTACAAAAAAGATACGGTCATGCGCGCAATTTTGTGGTATAATAAAAGGGTGAGTAAAATAAAAACAAAAAATCAGTATATTAAACTGGATCCGGAGGACATACAATGAGTCTTTTTACCAAAGTTTTCGGAACGCACAGTCAACGTGAACTGCGCAAAATCGAAAAAATCGCAAACAAAATCGAAGCTCTCGCCGACACATACCGTGCCATGAGCGATGCAGAGCTGCGTGCCGTGACAGACACGCTCAAAAATCGTCTCCGCGCGGGAGAAACCTTGGACGATATTTTGCCCGATGCCTTTGCGGCAGTCCGAGAAGCAGACCAGCGCGTTCTCGGCAAACGCCCATTCCATGTACAGCTTTTGGGCGGCATCATTTTGCATCAGGGAAAGATTGCCGAAATGAAGACAGGAGAAGGAAAAACCCTGGTTGCCACCATGCCCGCCTATCTTAACGCCTTGACGGGAAAGGGAGTTCACATTGTAACCGTCAACGACTATCTTGCCCGCCGCGATAGTGAGGAAATGGGAAGAGTCTACGGTTTTCTCGGCTTGAAAACCGGACTTGTCGTGCACGGCATCGAGCAAAAAGAAAAGCAAGAAGCATATGCCGCCGATATTACCTACGGCACCAATAACGAATTCGGATTCGATTACCTGCGTGACAACATGGTCGTATACAAAGACCGAATGGTGCAACGGGGACATGCCTTTGCCATTGTGGACGAGGTTGACTCCATTTTGATTGATGAAGCGCGTACCCCGCTGATTATTTCCGGCGCCGGAGACAAACCGACCGATTTGTACGAACGGGCAAACACACTGGTCCGCGGTATGAAAAAATACGTGGTCAAGGAACTGGACGACAAGCAGGACAGCGACGAAATGGTTGCCGATATGGACGTTGACTATATTGTGGACGAAAAAGCCAATACCGCCACGTTAACACAAAAGGGTGTTGAAAAAGCAGAACGCTTCTTCGGTATTGAAAACTATGCCGACAGCGAAAATGCCACCATTGTCCATCATGTCAATCAGGCAATCAAAGCATGGGGTTGCATGCACCGCGACGATGACTATGTGGTCAATGAGCACGGTGTCATGATTGTCGATGCCTTTACCGGACGCTTGATGCCGGGCAGACGGTATTCCAACGGATTACATCAGGCAATTGAAGCCAAGGAAGGCGTAAAAGTCGAGACCGAAAACCAGACGCTGGCAACCATTACATTCCAAAACTACTTCCGTATGTACGAAAAACTTGCGGGTATGACCGGAACGGCATTGACCGAGCGGGACGAATTTTTGGAAATCTACGGACTTGACGTGATTGAAATTCCGACCAACCGTCCCATGATTCGCAATGACCGTCCGGACGCCATCTATAAATCCGTAAACGCAAAATACAAGGCAATTATTCGCCAAATCAGGGAATGCCACGAAAAGGGACAACCTGTCCTTGTCGGTACCATTTCCATTGAAAAGTCCGAATATCTGTCTTCGCTTCTGAAAAAAGAGGGAATCCCGCATACCGTCTTGAACGCAAAGGTGCACGAAAAGGAAGCCATGATTGTCGCACAGGCGGGAAAAGACGGTGCAGTCACCATTTCCACCAATATGGCAGGACGCGGAACCGATATTATGCTCGGAGGAAACGCCGAATACCTTGCCAAGGAAGAAATGCGCCGCGAGGGAATTGAAGAAGCGCTGATTGCCGATGCAAACGGCACCTCTCAAACCGACGATCCGGCAATTCTGGAAGCACGTGCCCTGTTTGACCGCCTCTACGAAAAATACAAAGAAGAAATCGCGCCGGAAGCGGATAAAGTGCGCGAAGCGGGCGGACTCTTTATTCTCGGCACGGAACGACATGAAAGCCGCCGCATTGACAACCAGCTGCGCGGACGTTCGGGTCGGCAGGGAGACCCCGGAGAATCCCGATTCTATCTTTCGCTGGAAGATGATTTGATGCGCCTGTTCGGCAGTGAACGCGTGCAAAATCTGTTCGGCGCTTCCATAGATGAAGAAATGGAAATCAATTTCAAAATGGTTTCCAATGCCATCGAACGCGCGCAGAGACAAATCGAGGGACAGAACTTTAAACGCCGTAAATATGTGCTTGCGTATGACGATGTTATGAACCAACAGCGCAACATTATTTACAAACAACGTATGGAAGTGCTCAACGGACAAGATGTTTCGCCTTCCATTATGCACATGATTGAAAATGCCGTTTCCGAAGCGGTAGAAATCAATACAACCGAAGAATCGCCGCTTGATTGGCACTACGACAGCCTTCGTTCTCAACTTTTCTTTATCTGCGGCGAAGAGGATCTCCGTTTTACCGATACCGAGCTTGCCTCACTCAAGCGCGATACGCTGGAACAAATGCTGATGGAAAAAGCACATGCAAAATATGCGGAAAAGGTCGCTCTGTTCGGCGAAGATATTTTCAAAGAAGTGGAACGCAGTGTGCTTTTGCGGAATGTAGACACGGCATGGATGGAACACATTGATGCCATGGACGATTTAAAGGGAAGTGTCGGCATGCAAGCGTATGCGCAGCGTAATCCGATCGACGAATACCGCGTCGTCGGCGGGGAAATGTTTGATTCCATGGTTTCGGAAATTCGCGAAAAAACCGTTCGCACGGTTCTTTCGGTTGTTCCGCGCCAAAAAGAAGAGGTCAAACGCGTCCAGGTTGCCAACCCTATTTCGGAAGGCACCGATGAAAACGGAAGACCTGTTAAAAAGACGGTAGTGCACCGCGAATCGCAAAAAATCGGCAGAAACGATCCTTGTCCCTGCGGATCCGGCAAAAAATATAAAAATTGCTGTATGCGCAAAGAAAGCGATACTTGAGTATGGGATTCGGTAAACTGTTTATCGGTTGCTTTATCGCCTATGTCGCGCGCATCGGACTGGGCAACTACGGTGCGGCGGCAATTCTGACCGGATATATCGTCATGCTGTGGGGGATTCGAACTCTTACCGAATACGAAAAAACTTTTCGCATCCCACTGTTTGTCGCGCCCGCCGTTGTTCTTATATCCTTGCTTCATCTGTTTTCGGTATTTGATGAAATGTTTTTGTGGGAACTTTATCCTTCCTTTTTGACCGTCCCGCTGGAGCTTTGCGGATATGCGCTGGAATGTGCTTATTTGCTTTCGCTTCTGCTTGCCGTCAGACGTTTGGCACGGGATGTCGGGCTGGAAAAGTTGTCCGCCTCCGCGATTCGGGCAGTCTTTTTCGTGTGCTTATACTACCTTTACCAATATGTCGTCATCATTTTGTCCTATGCAAATCTGGTCGCGGATGCCGTTTTCCTGACCCAATTATCACTTGCCCTGCATCTTGTTTGCGCGGTTCTGCTTCTTCTTTTGTTTTTCGGCTGTTACCGTCAAATCTGCCCGGAAGGGGAAGAGGATATGACACCCAAGCCGTCACGCTTTGCTTTTATCAACCGCATGCGAGAAAAGCAAGAAGAAAAAGAACGTTTGGCGCAGGAAAAAACCGAAACCTACTTGC
>CAZMAZ010000164.1:0-4189 GCA_964564255.1 uncultured Clostridium sp.
GCTCTTTAACGCCTTTTTTCGCGGGGCTCCTCGCCCCGCACCCTCGCCGCCTTTTCTTTCCGGGTGGCGGCTCCCGAAGGGAGTGTCTCGCCACCCCGGACCCCCTCGCAGCCTTTTAAAAAAGGCTGGCGAAAACTTTTTGAAGCGGTTTTTATATAAATTGTTCGGCTATTGCGGCGGGATATGCTCTCTTAAAATTGTAGTGGGGACCCCTGCCCCACAGCGGTCTTTTTTGCGGGGCTCTGCCCCACACCCCGCCGCCTTTTTGAAAAACTGCCTTTTTGACAAAAGGCCGGGCGAAAACTTTTTGTATGGCTTTTTATGCGAATTGTTCGGCTGTTGCGCCGAGATATGCTCTCTCAAAATGAGGTGTCGACCAAACGGTCCGCAATCTCTTCACCACGATTGATGGGACAATCAAACCACGGTAGGGGCGGACGCCTCTGTCTGCCCGTTCCAAACGGTCCGCAATCTCTTCACCGCTGTCGATGAACCAACCGATTTCGGATGTAGGGACCGGCGTCCCCGACGGTCCGCTCGCACAGTCCGCCCCTCCCCCGCATCTCTCATATCTATTATACACCTTTCCGGCGAAATGTCAATCTTTTTTTGAAAAAATACAACGCATTTCAGCCCTTCCCGATTACATTTTGCTCGCCAAGCAGGTCTTTGAGCTGTGCCATGACAAAAGCATCCGCATCAATCCCCTTGTCGCAGGCGTGATACTTCCCGCTTGACGCGTCGTAAAACACAACCTGCACATTGCCTTCAAACAGCGAAACCAAATTGCATGCCTTCAAAAACAGCTTCCCCTGCATGTCCGGCACCCGCAAATATACCTTTTGCGGACGCACAAACGGCTGCTTTGCCGTCGGTGTCGGTGTCGGCGTCGCTTGCGGCGCGGGTGTCGCCTGTTTGGGCGTCGCTTGCGATTTGGCGCGCGGCAAGCGGCGTGGGTCGGCGCGAACGGCTTCATTGTCGGGAAGCGCGGAGAGCACCCCGACCAAAATCTTGGGCGCCTCGTCCTCCCGCAGGGAAAGATTCCCTTCCACATAGACCGCGCGGTCGGTGCAAAGCAGGTCCTCGTATTCTGCAAACAGCTTAGAAAAGACCAGACACTCGATTTCCGCATAGCGGTCTTCCAGCGTAAAAAACGCCATGCGCTGATTCTTTTGCGTGGTTTTCACCGTAACGGCACCAATCACGCCCGCCAACCGCACACGCGTCCGATCGGCAAAACGGCTCTCCCCCTCCGCGCTCGGCAAAAGGTCGGCAATCGGCAAAGGGGCAAGCGCGGCAATCACCTCGCTGTAATCGTCCAAAAGGTGCCCCGAAAAATACATCCCCGACGCCTCTTTTTCCAGGCGCAACAGCTCCCCCTTGCGAAATTCGCGTATCTTGGGATATTCAAAATCGGGAACCGCACTGTCCCCCATAGAGAACATGTCCAGCTGTCCCGCCACATTGACACGGGCACGCCGCGCGGCAATTTCAATCATTTGCTCATAGGCGGCAAGCATTTGCGAGCGGAAGGCACCCAATCTGTCAAAGGTCCCCGCCGCAATCAGTGCCTCGACCTGCCGCTTATTCAAATCGTACTGCGCCATGCGCGTGACAAAATCGAAAAGTGAGGTAAATTCCCCGTTGCGCCGTTCGGTCAAAATGGATTCGATAAACTGCCGTCCGACATTTTTGAGTGCCGCCAATCCAAAGCGAATATTGGTGCCGTCCACCGTAAAATCGGCGCGACTGCGGTTAATATCCGGCGGCAGGACCGCAACGCCCATGCGCGCGCTGTCGGCAATATAGTCGGCAATTTTTCGGTGATTGCCAAAAACTGCGGTCAGCAGTGCGGAAAAATAGGCGCCCGGATAGTGTGCTTTCAGATAAGCGGTGCGATAGGAAATCAGGGCATATGCCGCCGCATGCGATTTGTTAAAGGCGTAATTGGCAAAGCCCGCCATATCGTCAAACAGCTTTTCCGCCGCGTCGGCGGCAAAGCCGTTGGCAACGGCGCCCGCCAAAAATTGCTCCCGTTCGGCTTCCAAAACGCCCGCCTTCTTTTTGGAGATGGCGCGCCGCACCACATCCGCATGTCCCGGTGTATAGCCGGCGACTCTGCAAAAGATGCTCATCACCTGCTCCTGATACACAATACAGCCGTAGGTGGAACGCAAGATAGGCTCCAGCTCGGGCAAGGGATAGGTAATGCGGGAGGGGTCATGTCGGCAGGCAATATAGCGCGGAATGGCGTCCATGGGTCCGGGACGGTACAGCGCAATCACCGCGATAATATCCTCCAGTGTCTCGGGGCGCAATTGGCTAAGCACCTGCTTCATCCCGGCAGATTCCAGCTGAAAAACGCCGTCTGTATTGCCCTTTCCGATCAGGGCAAAGGTTTCGGCATCGTCCTCCGGAATCCGCGCCGTCGAAAAGGTCGGGTCGGTTTCGCGAATCGCATTTTCGGCGTCCTGCATCACGGTCAGATACCGCAATGCCAAAAAGTCAAATTTAAGCAGTCCCAGCTCTGCCACCGTGTCCATATCGTATTGGGTCACCACCGTGCCGTTGCTGACCGCCAGCGGCACATATTCGGAAACGGGGCGGTCGGTAATCACCACACCTGCCGCGTGCACCGAAATGTTGCGCGGCATGCCCTCCAGTCGGCGTGCCGTATCCAGCAAGCGGCGCACCGCGTCGGAATTTTGGTACATTTCCCGCAATGCGGGCTGTTTCAGGGCGGTATCCACCGTCATGCCGGGCACCTGCGGGATGGCGCGCGCCACCGCATCGGTTTCGGCATAGGGCATTCCCAGTGCCCGTCCGACATCGCGCACCGCCGCACGCGCGGCAAGGGTGCCGAAGGTAATAATCTGGGACACGTGATCCTGCCCGTAGCGTTCGGCGACATAGCGAATCACCTCATCGCGGCGGCTGTAGCAGAAATCCACGTCAATATCCGGCATACTCACCCGTTCGGGGTTGAGAAACCGTTCAAACAAAAGGTCAAAGCGAATGGAGTCCAGCTCGGTTATGCCGACAAGCCATGCGACCAGACTGCCCGCGCCCGAGCCTCTGCCCGGTCCGACCGGGATTCCCGCGCTCTTGGCGAAATTGACATAGTCCTGCACAATCAGAAAGTAGTCGGCATACCCCATGCGCTCAATCACATCCAGCTCGTATCGCATGCGCGCCTCGTATTCCGCCTCGGTATGTCCGGCGGCGGGAATTGCCTGTTCGGCAATCTTTTTGTGCAAGCCCTCCTCCGCCAGTCTGCGCAGATAGGCGCCCGCATGCCCGCCTTTGGGCATCGGGAAACGGGGCAAGCAGATACGGTCAAAGGAGAATTCCACACAGCACCGTTCGGCAATGCGCACCGTATTGCTAAGGGCGTCCGGCAAGTCGGGGAACAGAAGCCGCATCTCGGTGGTGTCCTTGAGATAAAATTCATCGTTTTCAAAGCCGAGCGGTCTGCCGTCGGATACCAGCTGACCGGTCTGAATGCAAAGTAAAATCGCCTGTGCATCGGCGTCCTGCCGACGTAAATAATGGCAGTCGTTGGTGGCAACCGTCGGAATGTGGCAGGTCTCTGCCACGCGCAAAAGCTCGGAAAGCATCTGCCGCTCCTCTGCCAGTCCGTGATTTTGCAATTCGATATAAAAGTTGTCGGCGCCGAAAATGTCGCGGTACTCCTCGGCAATTTCCACCGCCTGTCTGAAATCGCCGCGCTCCAGTGCGCGGGGAATCCGCCCGGCGTGACAGCCGGAAAGGGCAATCAGCCCCTCGGCGTGCTCTCGCAAAAGCTCGGTATCCACGCGCGGCTTGCCGTAAAAGCCTTCGGTGTTGGCAAGAGAAACCAGCTGCATTAGGTTGCGGTAGCCGACCGTGTTTTGGCAAAGAAGTACCAAATGAAACGGCTGATTTTCGGCGCCGCTGCTCTTGTCGAACCGACTGCCGCGCGCAACGTAAACCTCGCATCCGATAATCGGCTTGATTCCCGCCTCCTTGCAGGCGTGCCAAAAGGCAATCACGCCCGAAAGACTTGCGTGGTCGGTTAGCGCTACCGCCCCCTGTCCGCATTCCCGTACCCGCGCGGGAATGTCGGCAATCCGACAGGCGCCGTCAAGCAGACTGTATTCACTGTGTAAATGCAAATGCACAAATTCTTCCATTTTGGCTTCTCCTTTCT
>CAZMAZ010000165.1:0-4173 GCA_964564255.1 uncultured Clostridium sp.
ATAAAGGAGAGAATCAAAATGACGGACCAGAACAAAACAACCCTGTATACCCCTCAAGGGTATCAGGAACTGCAAAACGAACTGAACTACCTCAAGTATACCAAAAGAGAAGAGGTCAAAGAGCAAATTGCCGTAGCGCGTTCCTTCGGCGACCTTGCGGAGAACTCCGAATACGATGAGGCACGTAACGAACAGGCAAAAACCGAAGCGAGAATCAAAGAGCTGGAAGAGCTGGTTGCGCACGCGGTCGTGATTGACGAGGAAAGCGTGGATTACAGTGTGGTCAGCCTTGGCTCAACCGTTAAGGTGTATGTCGTGGAAGACGATGAAGAGCTGGAATACAGCATTGTCGGTTCCAACGAAGCCAATCCCGGACAAATGCGCATCTCAGACCAGTCTCCGATCGGAAAAGGACTGATGGGCGCCAAGGCGGGAGAGGTCATCACTATTGAGGTACCGAGCGGTACATTGCATTTCGAGGTTCGTGACGTCCTTCGTTCCAAGGTACACGAAGGAAACGAAAAAAACGCATAAAAACGCATAAAAAAGAAAAAAGATTGCATCACCGATCGAGAAACGGGAGGCGACATGCGCGATACGAAAGAACAAAAAAAAGAAGAAAAAAAGAGAAGAAAAGAAGAAAAAAGAGCGGAAGATGAACGTTGGGACGATATTCCCATTGATTTTTCTGCGCCGTCCGCACAAAAGGACGAAAAACTGTCCGGAGATACGGTGACCATAGACAATCCCGTTGTACGAAAATTGGACAATTTTTGGTACCATCATAAATGGACGGTGATTATTTCTCTATTCTTTGCCGTGGTTTTTGTAATCGGGCTTGTGCAAATTCTGTCCAAGGAAAAAGAGGACTGCATGGTTCTCTACGGCGGTCCCTGCTATATTGACGAGGAAAACGGCAGTGCGATAGAAAATTTAATTGCAAGCCTTTTGCCGGGAGATTTGGACGGAGACGGGAAACGAAACGTGAAGCTGATTGCCTACGAGGTGTATTCCGAAGAGGAAATTCGTGCGATTAACGGCACGGTTGATGCAAACGGAAACCGTCGGGAAATCAATATCAGCTATAATCAGTCGCAGTATGAATCCTGCAATGCCGTGATCGGCGCCGGTGAGGTTGCGCTCTGCTTTCTCAGTCCGTCGCAGTATGACCGTCTCAACGGCGACATTGACCAAAACGGTCAGGTTGTCGGAAGTCGATTGGTCAATCTGTCCGAGCTTTTCGACAAACAATTACCGCCGGGGACGGTAGAGGGCGGCGACGGAGTTCGTTTGGGAGACACCGATTTGTACCGCTTTTGTACCGAAATGCAGGTTTTGCCCGCCGATACCGTGATTTGTCTGCTCAAGCCTTATGTTATGGGCAGTACAAGTAAAGCCGATTACTATGACCGCGCCAAAACGACCTTTGTTTCATTGGTTTCTTTTTCGGCAGAGGAATAACCGTATAATACAAAAAGGAGCGACCGTATATGCTGTTCGGCGCTCCTTTTTGCTTGTACCGCGCAACTAAAGTTAACACAAAAAAGAAAAATCCGACAAGTTTGCATGGTTGCAGGACCTATTGGATTTTGCTATAATGAATATAATGAATGAGAAAGGAGGCGAGCGAAGTGCTTGCGGATAATTTAATGATTTTGCGGAACGCAAAAGGGATTTCACAGGAGCAAATAGCGGAAATTGTCGATGTATCACGGCAGTCCTATGCAAAATGGGAACAAGGCGAAACGGTTCCCGACATTGAGAAATGCGACAAACTTGCAACATACTACGGTATTACGCTGGATGCCCTGATGCACGACCAAAATCGGGTCGGACAAACCAAAATTCCACCGGCACCCATAGGGAAGCATCTGTGGGGAACGGTTACAATCGGAGGCAAAGGACAAATCGTCATTCCCAAGGCGGCAAGAGAGGTTTTCCGTCTTCGGGAAGGTGACCGATTGGTTGTGCTCGGCGATGAAGCCGAGGGAATTGCCTTGATAAAGGCTTCCGTATTTGAAGAAAGAATGCGCGATGCCCTAAACAAAAGCCGCCGAGAAATTCAAGAGTAAATAAAGGGTACCTCTAATAATGCAACGCGCGCAGGGCGGCAGAGAGATTTTTTGTCGGTTTAGACAAAAGGACGACGGCCGTAGCAGCGCTACTGCCGAGGAGTTTTGTGACAACCGGCGAAAAAGATCTCGCCGAATCTGCGTGCGATGAATTTTTAGAGGTGCCCTAGAAAGGAGGAGTAAGAAGATGAAATGTCCGAAATGCGGAAATGAAATGCGAAACGGGTATTTGTTTTGCTCAAAAGACGGCGCCTTCAGTTTTGCCGATCGGGTGCCGGGTGTTTTTGAGAACGCGAAAAAAGCGGAAGGCTTTATCAAAATCACCGAGTTGAAGCCATCGCACAGAACCCATGTGGCAGCCTCTGTTTGCGAAGCCTGTAAAACCGTAATCTTTACCTACTGAGCCAAATGCCAAAACACCCGACGGATTTTGTACCGTCGGGTGTTTTGATTATGATAGATTATGCAATGGTAACCGAAACGGCAAAATGCTTGTCGCCGCAACATACCAAAACCTGTCCGGTGCCCGTCGTGCCTTTGGGGAGAATGACACCGTTTTCACTGACCGAAAACAGCGCAGGGGCTTCGTTTTGATAAATAACGCCGTCGCCCGGCTCGCAAATTTCAAAAAATTCGCCGTCGGACCATTCTGCCATGCCGCGAATCTGCTTGCATTCGTTTGCGGCAAGAGAAAGTGTGTAGTGCGCAAGCATGGGGACAAAGGAAAGAAGGGTTCGGGTATCGCGGTCATAACTCATATCGGGGTGATCTATGTAGATTGGAAATTCGCAGGACAGATCGCCCAAGCATGCACGAACATAGGTGCACCCCTGCTTTTTTGCGGTTACAATGCCGTCGGCAATGTCGATAAGATTGGTATCGTAATTGTCGTAGGTGATGCCGTCGGTAACCGTCCGTGATTCATAGCAGGCGTTGAACACTTGCATGGAAAGCTCCAAGCTGTCGCCCGGCGTCAGTCGCAGATAGTGGGGAACCGGTGCGGTCAGAGCAATATCGAACATGGGGCAGGGGCGTTCGGAGAGAACAACCTCGCGTTTGATGTTCGGCAAAGACAGCTCCGAATAAAAAGATTCTTCCATTTCGGCAAAGTCGTATTTGTGCAAATGCGTTCCCCAGCATCCCCATTTGTTGCCGTAGGCATAGGCAAGAAGCATGACATCGCCTTTGCGGATATGATGCAGGCAGTCGCCCGAAATGCCGCAATTGTGCAGCATGAAGCTTGTATTGACGCGCAATTCGTTGACGCGAGTAAAGCGCAATCCGTCATTTGATTCGTAAACTGCCAAAAAGCTGTCTTTGCTAAAGCGGTGATCGGTGGAAAGGGCAATGAATTTGTCAAGATCCTCGCAATAGACCACATCGTAAGAATCGTTGGATTTTGAGGTGCGAAGGACAGCCGTACCGTGAAGCGTCAGGCGAGCGGGCCAGTTTGGGTCGGTTACATCCGCCGTGGCAACCCGCGTTTCGGAATAGTGACTGCCGTCGGCTTTTTTGGAGGTCCAGGTGTAATAAATGTACAGGGTGTTTTCTTTTACGACAAAAGAGAATTCTCCCGCACCCCAGTTGTGCCAATCTTCATCGTAGTAGATAATGGGAGCAGGACTGCCGCTCCAGTGTAAAGCCTTGCCGTCCTTTGCGATTCGTGTCTCTCCCCAGCCGTTGCCGTTCCATTTTTCAAACGGACCTGTCGGCGAAAGGGAACGTGCCACAAAGCCGTTGTTGCAAACACCGCCCGCATGTGCGAAAATGGTGGAGGTGTAGCCGATGTAATAATAGTCCCCGTATTTGAAAACGGCGGGATCGCAAACCGAGAACCAGTCCATGGAATGCGGGGTGGGTGCCATGACCACACGCTCATCGGACCAGGTGTTGCCGCCGTCCTCCGAACGGCGATAGGTGAACCAATCCGCTTCGAATTGATCGCCGGGAGAAGCAAACCATGCCTCGCAAATGCCATCGTGTACCATAATGGAGGGTCCGTAACGGTATCCCCATGTTTGTCCCTCGCGCGGGGTAAAAAGGTCCTGTCCCTGGTCGGGAAGAAGCAGACGAAAATGTTTTTCCATACCGAGTTACTCCT
>CAZMAZ010000166.1:0-4170 GCA_964564255.1 uncultured Clostridium sp.
TAAGTTCTCGCTCAATTCCCGGCACAAACCAACTTTTAAAATCTTCCAATTGTTTCGCTGTCATCCCATCAGTAGCAAGAGTAAAGGAAAGACTTCCTGCTTTAAAAGCAGAAAGCCAAAACAATTGCCCGTCCAGTTCAGTTTGATTGGTCGTTGTATCATTAAAATCCGCATATACTCCTTTACTTAACCTATCGCTGTCAAAAACCGCAATAAGGTCAAAGTCTTCAATGTTTTTCCCGCCGTAGGAAAAACTAATAAATTGCCGAGAAAGAACGGACAGGGGCTTTCCCTGTCCGTTTTTCGTGGCTTCAAATACTTGAATAGCCATTCTCCTTTTACCTCCTTATCGTGCGATTTGTAGTCTTACGAGCAATTTTAACCATTTCTTCAAGAGCCAATTCACCCGCACGACGAGCGTCATAGTCATTAGAAATAGTTCCGGGTTGAATATTTACTGTGGCATTTTCAATGATGATGCCGCCGCTCTCGCCTTGATAGGAAGAAGTTCCCTTCGTAATTTCTTCCAATGCGGCGACAAGTGTTTTGAGCGAACCATCACTATTACTGAAAATCTTACTCTTTAACATCGCGGTATCTTCTGCATCCAAGAAGGCTTCTGGCTTACTCTTTGTGCCATCAACCCACGCAAGCCCAGTAAAATCAACAAGACCACCTTGGGCGTATTTCTTAATGTATTGCTTGTAAGCATAGCCAGTTTTTCCACCATAACTTACTTTATACCACTTGGAGTTTTCGTAATCATCATAGATTGTCATTTTCTTTCCATTGGGTATAGTAGTTAAGATAGAGGAACTTGTGCTTGGCTTCGCGCGCACATTAAGTCCTTTACCAGATTTAGTCTTTACATATCCTTTTGAGGTCTTGCTTTCGGTAGTGCTGGAAGGTGTTGAAGAAGAAGAAGAGGAAGAGGAAGAAGAATCAGGAATAGTTTCTTCTGGTTTCTTTGATGCTTCTTCAAAGATTTTGTTTGCGGCTGCTTCTGCGGCTTCTTGTCCGCCAGAGATATAAGCGTCATTGTATGCACTTTGAGCTGCGCTCTTGTTTGCCTCTTTGATTGCATTATCATAAGCAGCATTTGCATAGTAAGAAGACCAAGCTGCATCGCGGGCATCTTTATCACGCTTCGCCGCATAGATTTCTGCTTCTTTTAGAGTCTCTTTACTGCTTTCACTATTTTCCAAAGAAGAGTTTTCTTTATAGGATTTAGTATATTGTTCTATAAATTGAAGCATTTGTTCTGGCGACCATTCATTCATCATCTCATAAACTTCTTGCCACAGCAGACCATTTTCTTTTTGATACTCTAATGTTTCAGTCATCAAATCAATTTGGTCTTGTAGCTTTTCAAGTTGTTTATTAGAAGCGTCTTGAATTGCTTCAATCTGGTCTTGCTGTGCTTGGAAGTAAGCATCTTTTAGACGACTATCAATTTGGTCTTGCAAAGACTTGATTTCACTTGCAGAACCGCCGCTTCGTTGAAGAATTGCCAAGCGGCGTTGAAGTTTTGCGGTTTCAGTATCAGTTTCGTTCTTGCTGTAAAGTTCTTGCTCTTTGCTTAATGCTTCGTTTAGACCATCAATATACTCTTGTGATGCATTTTCAATTGCTTCTTTTTCATCTGTTAGCTTATCTATAATGGCCTGTTCGCGGTCTTCAATGGCTTGAACGAGTTTATCTTCCAAAGAACGTTGATTATCAACATATTCTTGGAGGATTTCGTTCTGTGAAGTAGTAAGGTCTTCAAGTTTTTCTGCGTGCTCGTGATAGGAATCATAGAGTTCATCTAACTCATCCATTAAGCTATCAACATTATCAAAGAAAACTTGAACTTTGTCCTTATCTTCTTCGGCTTCGCTGCCATCGCTCTTATACTTCAAATCGCTTAAAGAAATACCAAGCGTTTTTGTAATGTAGTTTAGTTGTTCTTTCGCAGACATTTTAAGAACGCCGTTTTCATCTGTGGCTTGAAGAGTAGCAAGAGCATCAAGACCACGATTTTTGCCATCTACATATTGCATCAGGCCTTCACTGTCATAAGTGAAGATTTTTCCGTAAGCACTGCTATTGACATCTTTCATTCTCTTCAAGTAATAATCATATTGAAGAGAAGCAAGTTCTTTTTCTGCTTTTAGTTGCTTTTCAAGTAAATCAAGTTCTTTTTCAAGACTATCAACATACTTGTAGCCGCTTTGCATATTTTCACGCTTGGCTTGTTCGTAGGTGATTTGCTGTTCTAATTTAGCGATTTGCCGCAGTAGATTATACCAGCGTTCAAGATCGTATTCGTAGCCAGCAACATCATTATTGCCACCACCGCCGCCACCGCCACCGCCGCTACCGGCTTTGGAGCCAAGCGTTTTTGCATCTGCTTCAAGAAGGGCTTCCCACATTGCCTTAATTTGTTTCAGTTCTGCAAGAGTCTCACTTGCAGAAGCCATCGCATTGCCAGTAGCAAGAGAAGTTGCTTTCTTCTCGTTTGTAACGGGGGTGCCGCGTCCAGACGAGCCAGAAGAAAGAAGTTTTTTGGTTTGCAAATGATTAAAGACAATTGCGTCATCAGCCAAATCAACAAACTCTGCTCCATTATTACCAACAGTGAAGTAGCGACCGTTAGAAACAACAAGCTCTGGGCCAAGTTCGCCCATTAGAGTTCCTTTGGCAAATGCGGCATTGCCTTTTGCTTCGGTCATCTTTGTATATAGAGAGTTGTTTCCACTTGACGAATATTTCGTCGTTAAGCCATTAGAGAGATTAGAAGTTGCCTTTGCTTCCGCAGACCCACTTACTGAAACAGAAACATTGATACTTGCGCTAATAGTTTTGCTCTTCAATTTATCCATTGCGTTTGCAGTGGCTTTAACAGCAGCAGATTTATTAGGCAACTTATTCATTGCTTTTCTGGTCTCATCAACGTTTTTACTCTTGTCTGGCAACTTCTCCATTGCTTTGCTTGTATTGCTAACATTCGCTGAATTGTCAGGAATATTATCTAATGTATTCTTCAAAGCGGTTGCCGTAGAATTAACTGTTGAAAGAGAAGTAGCCAGCGTTGCGAGTGTAGAAGAAGCCCCGTTATCATTAACATTAAGACTATAACTTTGATTTCCGGTATTATCAGTGTTTGTAGTAATGTTATAAGTAAGGTCAATAACATACCCTTGCTCTGTAAGAGCTTCAAGTTCTGCTTTTATTGCGGCGAGTTCGCCTGAAACATCATCGCCGACAGTTGAAAGACTGTCAATGAAATTAGAAGCAGAACTAAAATCAAGTTCGCTCATTCCCGCAATAGAAGTTTGAATTGAAGATAGGCTTGTGGCAATGGAAGCCGCTTCTTCTGCAGTTGTTCCTACAATAGAAAGATTGACATTTATAGGAGTATCAAGGACAGCACTATCAACACCCGCTTCTTCAAGAGAGCGTTTGGTAAGTTCATCTGCTGAAACAGGATTGCCATTTTTATCAAGGAATATGGTGCCACCATTGGCAAGTTTATATTCGGTATAAATTTCCCCAGAAATGGTTTGTGTATTACCAGTTTTTTGTGCCCCTGTGTTTTCAAGATTGGTTTTCTTTTCTATTGCTTCAAGTATGTCTTGCTCGCTCTCATACTGATTTCCTTCATAATACCAAACATCGCCTTTTTTACCGTGTTCTACGAAATACTCAAATTCAAAGTCCTCGGCAACCGTAATCTCCATAGTTTCTGCATTATAAGTTTTTGTTGAGTCCCCAGATGCAGATTTTACAGTATTTTCGTTTTCTATTGCGGCGATTTCTTCTTGACTATCATCAGTATTAAGAGTATGAGGAACTCCTAATCTATCTGTATAAATAAGAGTGGTTTCCCCTGCTTTCCATTCAATTGTTGTCCCGTCAGGGTTGATAGTATATTTAGTTCCATCATCTAAATCAATAGTGACCTCTTCACCTAATTTAAGGCTTTCAAAAATACCGGGAATATCATTAGCATCAAAATCTTGACTTTGCGAGGCTTTGACAAGAGCATTCATTACCATGATATATTTTTCGTAATTAATGCCAAGGTTTTTCCAAGTATCATAATCACTTTCAAGCCAAGCAGACAGTGCTTTTCCGTCAATAGAAATGCTCTCTAAATCAATTCCTGCTTTTTCAAGAGCTGATTTT
>CAZMAZ010000167.1:0-4121 GCA_964564255.1 uncultured Clostridium sp.
GAATAAAATCAAGACGGATGCGCGCATTGCTTTGTGTCGCTCCGCTTCAAACAAAAAGCCGCTATCCTTGCGATAGCGGCTTTTTTGCGCAAAAATAAAAATAGGGCACCTCTAATAATTCAACGCGCGCAGGGCGGCAGAGAGATTTTTTGTCAGTTTAGACAAAAGGACGACGGCTGTAGCAGCGCTACTGCCGAGGAGTTTTGTGACAAATGACGGAAAAGATCTCGCCGAATCTGCGTGCGATGAATTTTTAGAGGTGCCCAATAAAAAAAGCGAAAGCAGTACTCTTTTTCGACCTTTTTTGCGTGTATTGTATGGTATGATAGGAAGGGTGGACAGAATGCCGAAAAAATGGAAAGGCGTTCCTTAAAATTCAATGCAATTTTTAAAGACGAATAAGCGCCCTTATAAAAGGAGGTAAAAATGGGAGTTGCAGAAACAAGTTATACCTGTGTACAGGTCGGATGCATCCTGCACGTGACCGTTTGCGGGGAAATCGATCATCATTCTGCTGTAACATTGCGGCAGGGAATTGATCAAAAAATTCTTGAAACGCGCCCTAAGCGAGTCGAATTTGATTTGTCGGGTGTTGGGTTTATGGATAGCTCGGGTATCGGTTTATTGATGGGCAGGTATCATTTGATGCAAGAATTGGGTGGTGACTTGGTGATTCGCGGCGTCAGTCCGGCTACCGATCGCATTGTGCGTTTGGCGGGTCTCGATCGCATGATTGACATTCAGGGGACACGATCGCGAGAAGAAAAGGAAAGAATCGAAAAAAAAGAAAGGAGAGTCAAAAAACATGGCAGGACGCAAAGAAAAATTTAACGGCGCGGTTCGGAACCGCATGACGGTGAAGCTGCCGTCTGTTTCCGTAAACGAAGGAATAGCGCGATCGGTTGTGGTCGCATTTTGTGCACAGGAAAATCCGACGGCAATAGAACTTGCGGATATTAAATGCGCGGTCTCAGAGGCGATTACCAATTGCATCGTACATGCCTATAAAGACAAAGAGGGGTGGATTGGATTGCAGATTTCTCTTTTGGAAGGAAGCGTGATTCGCATTGAGGTGCGAGATCGCGGTTGCGGAATTCCGAATGTACGGCAAGCGCGTCAGCCGATGTACACGACGGATGCGGCAGGAGAGAGGAGCGGCATGGGCTTTACGGTGATGGAAAGCTTTATGGATAAATTGTATGTGCGCTCACGTGTCGGAAAGGGGACGACCGTTATTATGTATAAGAAGGTTTCCGGCGGATTACATAACGGAGGATAAGGGGGCACAGACAGAATTTTGAAAAGGGCGGAAACAGAGAAATGTGATATATCGGATAAAGACAGATACGAACAAAATCGTTCCTGGATTTGCGCCGCGCAAAAAGGGGACGAGCAAGCACTGGAGTCATTGGTGGTGCACAATATGGCATTGGTGCGCAGTATAGCAGTTCGATTTCGGGACCGTGGGACGGATATGGAAGATTTGATGCAGATCGGAACCATCGGTTTGATTAAAGCGGTCCGCAGTTTTGATTTCTCACGGGAGACGGCGTTTTCCACCTACGCCGTACCGCTGATTACGGGGGAGATTCGCAGGCATTTGCGCGATGAGGGGCCCATGCATGTCAGTCGCATCTATAAACAATTGGGCGCGGCATTGCTTCGTGAACGCAGTCGAATTCGAATGCAAGAAGGACGCGAGCCGGGGATTGTTGAATTGGCGACCGCGTGCGGGACAGCGCCGGAAGAGGCGGCAATGGCGTTGGAAGCAACAGCACCCATAACATCGCTTTTTGAACCTACCGGCGGAGATGACTCCATGACATATGAGAGCAGTTTGTCGGATCGGGACGCGGCGGATGAGATGGATGCGCTGACCGATCGTATTGCCTTGTCACAAGCACTTGCGCGTATGCCGTTGCAATGGCAAAAAATCGTGTTGTTGCGGTATTTTCGAAATCATACGCAGGATCAAACGGCGAAGGTCTTGGGATTGACACAGGTTAAAATATCAAGAGAAGAAAAGAAAATCATGGCTTTTTTGCGCTCGGAATTGAGCGGATAAACATGTTTTGCGGATTATTGCTTTTTTCTGCTTCTTCCTTTTCTGCGTGCTTCCTCGGGAATGACCAATTCATAACCGAGATAGGCACTGAGTTTTTTCAAATTGGCGTTGGTCGCTTGCAGATAGATACAATCTTTGGATAAAGCGGAATCGGCTGACGGCGTTTTTTTAACAGTTTTATCGGATAATTCAATCTGGATTTCTTTGTAGCGTCTGTTATAAAAGATGTCACATGTAAGATTTTCACGCGCAATGCGTTTTTTGCCGTGTACGATTTCGTGCTCGGTATAATAGGCAGCATGCAAAACAAAATGGAACAGAATATAAAAGGTCAGAAGACAAAGAAGGACGAAGATTACACCGGGGAAGGGAGCGAAGTGACCGCCAAAGAATGCCGCACCGAATAAAATCAAGAAAAGAAGACAAAGGAGGACGGTTGCGACAGCGGCAAATGGGGAAAAGTCATACAGTTTGTGTTTCATATCAAAAATCCTTTCGACAATATATGGAACGCATAAAATGCGAAACGGTTTATTTATAAAAGAGCAAAGCCGCTCGTGTAGTACGCTGACAGGCACACGGAGCGGCTTTTACAATGTATCGGAATCGGATCAACGCCGTCTTCTTCCGTGCTTTTTCAAACAATCTTGGTTAAAGAGCTTCAAGATGTTGTCGGCAATTTCTTCCGGTTCGCAATCCCCGTTTACCTGCTCGTCCGAACAGGTCAGAAATCCGTGAACGCGTTGCCGATACAGACCGTAAAGATGACTTTGCGCAAGCGTTTCCTCGCCGGGTTTAACCTCGTTTAAAAGGTCGGGAGTTGTATTAATGAAGAACAGAGTTCCGTTCATAGCAAGATAACGAACATTTTCGGGACGGGAGGTAAGTCCGTTCCCGGTAATGAGAATGGCGCGTGTCGTAGCGGCGATGCTGCTGATGACATCGCTTTCCAATGCATGCAGAGAGCTTTCGCTGTCACTTTGCGTAATCTCGTAAACACTGCGCCCTGACTTTTTCTCCACCATTTGAACGGTGTCGATAATAGGTCGACCCGTGCGTTCGGACAAAATGCGTGCAACTTCTTCACGCGGGCTGTTGGGCAGTCCGACCAGGACAATATTATTTTCCAAATCGCAAAGGGCGCGATAGGCTTCACGCAGTTTGGCAATGGTAAAACGAGTATTCAAAAAGAGGGAAGATGCAATTCCGGCTTGTGTTGCAAACAAACAGATACCCGGACAAACAGGAATGTTTGCGGAGCGTGCGTCCTGAATCAATGCTGTGCGCAACGGATTGAAAACCGTGTCTATAACGCCGCGCAGTTTGGGAAAATCGTCGACATTGATCGGACGATCGGTTACATTCGGATACATACCGATTGGGGTGGTGTTAATGAATATTTCCGCATCTCCATGTTCCGTGCGCGCCTGCTCGTAGGAAACTGCATTTTCTCCGGGAGTGCGGCTGATCATTACAATTTCTTTTGCATCTAATTTTGATGCTGCATATGCCGCCGCACGCGCGAGCGGACCTGTGCCGGCAATCAGCACTTTTCTGTCCGTGACATGCATGCCGAACTTTCTGAATATAATGCGGAATCCGTCAACATTGGTGTTGTATCCTTTCAACCGTCCCGCTCTTTTGAGGATTGTGTTGACGGCGCCGACAGCGGTTGCATTTTCATCCATTTCATCTAAATAGGGGATAACGGCTTCCTTGTAATTCGATGCAACATTAATGCCGGAAAATTTTGTTTTGGCAAGAAAGGTTGACAATTCATCGGGTGCTACCGTGCAAAGCTCGTAGGACGGAAGACCCAAAGCATGCAACAAATCCGGACGATATGTTCCGTTTGCTTGATTGGCAAGATAACCGTATTTCATAAAAAATACCTCCAAGTACACGGGCGCGCCAAAACATAGACTGCCTGCCGACACCCATTAGTGATATGCTAACTTCATTATACCATGAAGCAAAATGTTTATATGGCAAGACTTCCTACATATATTATACCATGGAAAAACGGAGGAGTCAATACAATATTCGTGGATTATTC
>CAZMAZ010000168.1:0-4110 GCA_964564255.1 uncultured Clostridium sp.
AAAAAATCTGTACCGAATCTGTACCACCTCATTAAATCAGTGTTTCCCTAAAAAATCATTTTTTCGCAATTTATAAAACGGAGTTGTTTATTGTCTTCCTTTCGGGAAGCAAAAAACAGCTCCGTTTTGTTTGCAAAACATTTTGCTCACAAAACCGCTCTGCGCCGGCAGACCGGACGGTACGCAGGACATATCCGCGACCGCGTTTTCATATATTGTTTTGAGAATCTGAAGCGGAGGTGCGTGAAAATGAACGGGGTGGCGAAAAGACAGGAAAGAGCGGACGAAAAAAATCAAATAAAAACGGCGGATCGGCGTCGCGAGCAGGGATTTTTTCGCGGGAATGCCGCCAAGGGTTTATATGATCACGAGGTGGAGACATCCAGGAAGCAGTATGGCGACAATACTTTACATATGCGCAAAGGAAAGAGCTTCGGCGCGCGTTTTTTGACCAATCTCGGAGATCCCGTTATCAAAATTTTACTGTGTGCATTGGGCGTCAATCTTCTTTTTTTGTTTCGCAATGCCAACTGGTTTGAAACGGGCGGCATCGCCGTGTCCATTCTGCTGGCGACCTTGATTTCGACTGTTTCGGAATATGGCTCCGAAGCGGCATTTAAACGATTGTCCGAAGCATATGGAATGCAATTTTGCCGTGTGTTTCGAAACGGAACCGTAAAAGAAGTGCCTTTGCAGGAGATTGTCGTGGGAGACCTTCTTTTGCTTGGTGCGGGAGAACAGGTGCCCGCAGACGGGATTCTTTTGCGCGGTAATGTGACGGTAGACCAATCTGCTATGACAGGAGAAAGCAGGGAAGTGGAAAAACAGCCGCTCGCAGCAGATGCGGGAGCGGGAGAACGCTTACCTTCCTCACGAAATGCGCTGTTTCGCGGATGCGCCGTTTTGTCAGGAGAAGGGGAAATGTTGGTTGAACGCGTGGGGGATGCCACTTTTTTGGGAGGAATATCAAAAGAGGTGCAAATAGACACCAGAGAAAGTCCGTTGCATGTTCGGCTCGGTAAACTCGCACACCAGATTAGTCGATTGGGATACTTTGCGGCAGTACTTGTCGCCGTGGTCTTCTTAATCAATGCCTTTATTTTGGACAGCGGATTTGACCGTGCGGTGATTTGGGAAAAACTAACCGATTTGCCCTATGTTCTGCAAACCTTATTGCATGCGTTTATGTTGGGCTTGACCGTTGTGGTCATGGCAGTTCCCGAAGGACTGCCGTTGATGGTCGCCGTTGTTTTGTCCTCCAATATCCGACGTATGATGCGAGATCAGGTGCTGGTGCGTAAAAGTGTCGGAATTGAGGCGGCGGGCAGTATGAATATTTTATTTACCGATAAAACGGGAACGCTGACGCAAGGGATTCTCTCGGTCGGAGAAATCGGTATCGGAGACGGAGAACGGTTCGCGGACATCGGTGCATTTGCGCAAACCGGCGGAAATTGCTTTTCTCTCTATCGGGAAAGCTGCTTTCTTAACACCGATGCCAAAGCAGGAGAAAATGCGTCCGGTGTGCCTTGTGCGTTGGGCGGAAATGCAACCGAGCGTGCACTTTTGTCTTCGGTTTTGACCGTGCCGCAAGTACCCTACCCCGTGGATCGCGTTTTGTTTCGAATTCCGTTTGACAGCGCAAAAAAGTTTTCGGCAGTACAGACCGAAAGCGGTTATTTGTTTATCAAAGGGGCGCCCGAACTGCTTTTGCCGCATATTCGTTATCGTATGGGGAAAGACGGAAAGAGAACTCGTTGCGGCTTGGCGGAAGCAGAGCATCTTTTGCGGCTTATGCTTCGTGACGGCAAGCGTGTTTTGCTGATTGCCTTGGGAGACGGCGATATTCGCAGATTGCACGACGGTCACTTCGGTGTTTTGACACTGCTTTGTATGGTGACGCTGGAGGATCGTCTCCGTGCCGAAGCCCCCGAAGCGGTTGCCGCATTGCGAAGCGCGGGAATTCATGTCATTATGATGACAGGAGACAGCCGAGAGACGGCGGGGACGATTGCGCGGCAATGCGGCATTCTGGGGGACGGCGTGGATATGATTTTGGAATCCAAAGACCTCTCAGCGCTTTCGGACAGTCGTTTGCGTGTTATTCTGCCGCAAATCGGCGTGATTGCAAGAGCTCTTCCCGCAGATAAAAGCCGCCTCGTGCGAGTTGCGCAAGAGGCGGATCTTGTGGTGGGAATGACAGGAGACGGCATCAATGACGCGCCGGCATTGCGGCGCGCTGATGTTGGTTTTGCTATGGGAGACGGTACACAAATTGCTAAGGACGCGGGAGATATTATTATCATGGACGACAATATCGGGTCCATTGTGAAGGCGGTATTGTACGGGAGAAATATCTTCAAGAGCATTCGAAAATTTATTGTTTTACAGCTTATGATGAATTTCTGTGCAGTCGGTGTTTCCATGATTTGTCCGTTTTTGGGAATCGATGCACCGGTCACCGTTGTGCAGATGCTTTGGATTAACATTATTATGGATACACTCGGCGGGCTCGCATTTGCGGGGGAAGCACCGCAAATTTCCTGTATGCAGGAAAAGCCCAAGCGAAGAGACCAGCCGATTTTAAACCGTTATATGATCAACGAAATCGTGATGCAGGGCTCTTTTACGGTTGCATTGTACCTGATTTTTCTAAAGGTACCGTTCTTCCGGAATCAATACCGCGAGGCGCCGGATAATATATATCTGATGACGGCGTTTTTTGCCTTGTTTATTTTTTCGTCCGTGTTCAATTGCTTTAATGCGCGAACAGACCGCTTGCGGTTGTTGTCCGGCATTGAGGATAATAAGCCGTTTGTCGGTATTATGACCGCTGTTTTGTTGATTCAGCTTGTCTTTGTTTATGTCGGCGGTGCCGTTTTGCGTACCGCACCGCTGACATTACGAGAACTTGGGGTAACGG
Source organism: uncultured Clostridium sp. (assembly GCA_964564255.1). Taxonomy (GTDB): domain Bacteria; phylum Bacillota; class Clostridia; order Oscillospirales; family CAG-272; genus CAG-448. Next base: position 2,924 of record CAZMAZ010000168.1, read on the forward strand.
CATTGTGTGCCTTAACCGTCTTTCCGGCGGAGATGGCTCGAAAGCTTTTGTGGCGTATGCGCGGAAAGAAAGAAGGGTATTGATTAGGACAGTTCGACCAAACGATAAGAGCAACTGCCGACGCCGAGACGCTCTGCGGCGTCAAGAATCAGGGTTCCGTTGCGGGATTCGATTCGTTCAATCAAATCGTTTTTGCCCTTGTCGGGGCTGTTGTATACCAAATCGACACAAGCTCTATCCAAGGCAACCGGATCAAGAGATGCCAAAATGCCAATGTCGGCAAGTTGAGGGTCGGCGGCAATTGCACAGCAGTCGCAATCGACCGACATGTTTGCCATAACATTGATATAGGCGATTTTGTGGGCATACAGTTGCGCAATGGAAGACGCCGCATCTGCCATGGAAATCAAAAAAGCATCGTGATCGGCAGTCCAGAGCTTTTGGGGATCTCCGGCGCCGTGAATATAGGCTTTCCCATGCGCGGATGCAAGACCGATTGAAATATTTTTCAGTGCGCCGCCAAATCCTCCCATCGGATGTCCTTTGAAATGGGAAAGGACCAGAAGAGATGCATATTGGGATAGGTGGTTCCCGACATAGTTTTCTTTGATTTGCAATCCGTTCGGAATCGGCAAAACAATTTCGCCTTCTTCGTCCAGAAGATCGACATCAAACAGAGAACTCCAACCGTGCAGGCGCATGGTTTCCCAATGCGCCGCCGTACGGTTGCGTTTTCCTTCGTAAGCGGTATTGCATTCGACAACCGTTCCGTTGACAGCATTGATCATAGGCGCCCAAAAATCGGGGCGCAAAAAATTTTGATTTCCGGGTTCTCCCGAATGAACCTTGACGCCGACCCGACCTGACAAGGATACCCCCAGTGCCTGATAAATGCATATAACATTTTCGGGCGTAATTTCACGTAAAAAATAAACAATAGACGCAGACATAGATACCTCCCACTTTTTCATTGTAAATTATACTTTGACGTTTCTAAAGTTTTCCCCTTACTCGATTATAAGAGAGCATCGTATCGTACGTGTGTCCTCTCACTGCGATGGGATGATTATAGAATAGCATGTAATGCCGTTTCTGTCAAGAGGTTTTTGAAAAATTTACAACATAACATCTTTCCCCTCTTTTGCAATTGAGATGCTGTTTTTACCATTTTTCGGGGTTGTGGTGGC
>CAZMAZ010000169.1:0-4053 GCA_964564255.1 uncultured Clostridium sp.
TATCTCGTTGCATTTAAAAATTTACGTTTTCGGCGGAGATAATGAATAGAAAACACCTCATCCACCGCCGGCGAACCTCGCCGTGTCATTCCAAGCAACGTGAAGAATCTCGGCGAGAACGTAAAATGAAAGAGATTCTTCGCGAACGCTTGACAGCGTTTACGCTCAAAATGACACAGCATCTGCGAATCGCTTGATATATAGCAATCCCTCCACCGCTTCGCGGTCCCCCTCCCCTTACACAGGGGAGGCTTGGTTAGATTATGTACAAACAAAAAGTGCGTATACCGTTCGGTTTGCAGTGTCGACACCGAGAAGCAGAAGCGAATCAATTTAGACAAAGGCCCCTTTGTGTAAAGGGGGCTGTCAGCGTAGCTGACTGGGGGATTGCCGCGTATCAAACAATTGTGTCATTCTGAGCGCAAACGCTGTCAAGCGTTCGCGAAGAATCTCTTTCATTCCCCCGCCGAGATTCTTCACGTTGCTTGGAATGACACGGCGGGGGGCGTCGGCGGAGGGTGAGGTCTTTACCCAAAATGTAATTTTCCAGGTGCCGCATGCAAAGGCTTGCATTTTTTGCACATTTGCGGCATTTTTGTGGCATTTTTGTGTTTGGGTCGCTTGACAATCGGCAAAAAATGCGTTATAATATTGGAAACACATCCACCGAGGAGGAGCAAAATGAAACTTTACGAAGAACTGGTTGCCCGCGGACTGATTGCACAGGTCACAAACGAAGCGGAAATTCGCGACATGATAAACGCAGGAAAAGCAACTTTTTATATTGGATTCGACTGCACCGCAGACAGTCTGACCGCGGGGCATTTTATGGCACTGACGCTGATGAAGCGTCTGCAAATGGCAGGCAACAAGCCGATTGCGCTGATTGGCGGCGGCACCACCATGATCGGGGACCCCTCCGGCAGAACCGACATGCGCAAAATGCTGACCAAGGAGGACATCGACCACAATGCCGCCTGCTTCAAGCGGCAGATGGAGCGTTTTATCGACTTTTCGGACGGCAAAGCGCAAATGATTAACAATGCCGATTGGCTGCTGAACCTCAATTACGTTGAGCTTCTGCGCGAGGTTGGCGCCTGCTTCTCGGTCAACAACATGCTGCGCGCGGAATGCTATAAGCAACGCATGGAAAAAGGGCTTTCCTTCCTGGAATTCAACTACATGATTATGCAGTCCTACGACTTCTACTATCTGTACAAAAATTACGGCTGCAATATGCAATTCGGCGGCGATGACCAATGGTCCAACATGCTGGGCGGCACCGAGCTGATTCGTCGAAAGCTCGGAAAGGACGCGCACGCCATGACCATTACCCTTTTGACCGACAGTCAGGGCAAAAAGATGGGAAAAACAGCCGGCAATGCGGTCTGGCTGGATGCAAACAAGACCACGCCCTACGAATTTTATCAGTATTGGCGAAATGTGGATGACGCCGACGTCCTAAAGTGCATTCGCATGCTGACCTTCTTGCCCATGGAGCAGATTGAAGAAATGAATCGGTGGGAGGGCGCACAGCTCAACCGCGCAAAAGAGATTTTGGCATACGAGCTGACCCAAACCGTGCACGGCACCGAAGCGGCAGATGCCGCACAGGCGCAGGCGCATTCCCTCTTTGCGGGCGGCGGCGAGGCAGATGCTCCGACCTTTACCCTTTCCGCATCCGACTTTAGCGGCGGCGCGGAAGAAGGCAGAATCGACATCGGCGCCGTTATGGTCAAGGCAGGACTTGTCAAGTCCAAATCCGAAGCGCGCACCGCCATCACACAGGGCGGCGTCACGGTTGACGGCGAAAAAATTGCGGACGTGCGCCTCTCCTTCGCCCCCGAAGACTTCAAGGACGGTAAGCTGATTCGCAAGGGAAAGAAGAATTTTGTTAAGGTGATTGTCGAATAATATATTTTAGGGCGTCCTTTTCGGGGCGCCCTTTTTGTTGTTGACAAACGCAAACGGGAGCGCAAATATCACGGCATCAGCCCGCATTCCCGAAGTATCGCCTCGACAGATTCCCAGACAGTCAGCGCCGGGTTGGTTTTATAATACAAAAATCCCTTGTATTGCTCCCTGCCTTCTTGGTTTTCCGCCTTGGTGCTCATAATGCTTTTAGACCGTTCTATTGCATCCCGAACATTCCCGAGATTCAATTTTGCCAAACAACGCTTGAAATTATCCTCGTGCTTATACTGATCCAGATTCTCAAATTTCTCATGATACGCTCTGTTGATATGTGACAAATATTGTGTTCTGTTTGTTAAAACGCCATTGCAGATTTGTTTATGTAAAACAATCCACAATTCAAAAGTAAAATTACTGTATCCCAGACCGTACTTGAATTTGCGACCGACGGTCGAATTGGCTTCCTTCAATTCGGATAAAATGTTTTGAAATTTTGCAACATGGAATTCCTCATTACTCTCATAATCGCAAATATGCGTCACCTTCGGCGTTGCAATCGGATTGACGGTTTTGGCATACTTTTTGGGGCTCTGTTGCACTTTGGAGACAATGCTGACTGTAAACCGGGATTCCTCACAAGCATTTATCTGTTCTTGCAACCATTCGAAATACCATTGTTCGGTTTCTCCCTCAACCGTAAAGACGTACCTGCGGTTCTCTTTTCTCTCAGTTGTCATTGTTGCCGCCCTCTTTCATAATCGACTCCAGGATAGAAGAAAAATCAACATCCTTTATTGCACCGTACTGATTGACAAAATACCGTTTCATATAGTCTTCGCCTTTTCGAACGCCGCTTTCTCCGTAGGTTTTGAAATCGGAAAGAGAATAGTGCTCGCTTTCGTGTGTGTTGTCATCCCGTTCCACAAATTTTATTTCGTCGCGCCTAAACAAATTTGCGTTTAGGAAAATCGGATTGTGCGTATTGAAAATCAACTGCGCATGATGAATGTTAATATCATCGTTATGAAAAACATTGATAATGTTCATAAGCGCCATCGGGTGGATAGAAGCATCAAATTCATCCATTACCAATGTGCCGCCATTCATCAAGGCTTCCATAATCAGCGGAAACTCATTGACAAACCGTATCGTTCCGTACGATTCATAGATTTCAGCCGGAATCACTGCCTTGAAATCTCCGTCCTTGATAATCGAACAAAGCACAGTCTGTTCCTTTTCCGGAGAAGCCACAAAACCCAGCGCGTTGGAATCTATGCCAAACGCTTTTGCCGCCTCGGTCAAGGTTTTTTCAATATAAACCTTCTTACTCTCCATATCGGAATATTCACGCAACATTCTGACAGAATCCGAACGATAAATAACGGTAAGTTTGTTCTGAAACCAGTTTAGTATCAGAGAAACCAGTTCTTTGGCAAAAATTGTTTTGAATCCATTTGTCAGAAACAGCTCTCGGGCATTCAAACCACTCAGTGCGATTTCTTTGGCGCTGTCGATGTTTTGCTCAATTTTGTCATTCAAAAGCTCGCTTTTCACATTTTCAATATTGATGACAAGGTCCTTTCCGCGTTCGTAAACAACGGCATCATTGATTTTTAATTCCTCGCGGTGGATATAGCGCTCAAATTTTCTGTCCAAAAAAGACCCCAATTGCAATTCGATTGTATATTCAATTAAAAGATCCCGTTCAATAAATTTGACGCCGAACAAGGTAGGCACATTTTTCAATCCTCTAAACGGTATCAATTCCAACATGTTGGCGGCTTGGTTGAAGGCGCCCTCATTGACATTCTCGATATTTCCTCTTAAAACAATTTCTTTCATGACGTCCACGGCGCCGATGAGATTGGTTTTTCCCGATGCATTGGGACCGTATAGGACGGCAGAAGACAGGACTTTATATTTTTTCCCGGATACCGTTTTACGGAATACACTGTAATCCAATCCTTTTTGCTTTGGCGCCGCTGTCATTGAAAAAGTTGTTTCTTTTTTGAATGATTTGTAATTTTGTATGCGGAATGCAAGCAGCATAAAAACACCTCCGTTTTGCAATTATTTTGCAAATCTATGGAACCGCTGATTTATTCGGCGGCACATCTTCGGCACATCTTTTTCCTCCTG
>CAZMAZ010000170.1:0-2512 GCA_964564255.1 uncultured Clostridium sp.
AACAAAAAAAGAAACATTATTATCATCGCATTGAGCGTGCTGATCCTCATTTGCATCGGCGTGACGGTTTGGGCACTCTTCTTCCGCGACAGCGGAACCCCGAGCGGCCCCATCACGCCCGACTACCCGCCGGAAGACACCGATGATCATCAGAAGCCGATCCAGGGCGACGAAGAAACCAAATTCGAGTCGCCCGAGGGCGGCGGTGCCATCCGCGTGACCTATTCTCCGAATGCAACAGTCAGTCTGTCGCAAAAGAAGGTGGTCTTCTACTATGCAAATCCCGGCGCGTCCAACCAAAACGTGCGCCTGCTTGTGAAGATTGGGGATGTCTATATCGCAAAATCCGATTTGATTACCCCCGGCAACTATGTTGAGGATCTGACCCTTTCCGATGATGCGGTCACCCTTCTGCAGGAGGGCGGCTACAAAGCCGAATTGCTGATTCAGTCCTACGACCCCGAAACCAATGAAAAAGCAATGGTCGACACCAAGGGCGAACTCACCTTGACGGTTACGCAGTAACATGCAGATTTACAGAAAGGGGAATATGCGAATGAAAAAAATCATTGCGCCGATTTTGATGCTTGTGCTGATGCTTTCCATGACCGTACCAACCTTTGCCATGCAGATCTTTGTAAAGGTCGATCCTACAAAAACCATTACCTTGGAGGTTGAGCCGAGTGAATCCATAGAGGAGATAAAGGCAAAGATTCAGGAAAAGGAAGGCATTGAGCCGAAGAATCAGGTTTTGACCTTTGCAAGTCAACAGCTTTTGGAGGGCAAAACGCTTTCGGATTACAAGATTCAGAAAGAGGCAACCTTGCACCTGATAACTCGGACAGCCTTGGACCAAAGCCCGACAGAACGCAAAAGGGCAGGGGAATACACCATCGGTGTCAGCGGCTCGTACACATACGGCGCCGGAGCCGAGCAAAAGGTCTGCGTCGATGTTGCGTGGGAGGGACTGAACTTTACCTACACTGCAGGAAAAGGAAGCTACGACCCGGACGCCCACAAGACCACGTATGAGCAGGGCCGCTGGGGGACGGAAAAAGGGTCTGTCACCGTGACAAACCATTCCAATGTCGGCATTACCGCAAACTTTAGCTTTACGGCGAACGACGGGCTGAGCATCACGGGCAGCTTCTACGACCAATCCGATGCCGCGACCGCTCTGACCGCCGACAAGCAAGCCCTTACGCTTGCAAGCGGCGATAATGCGACCGGCGCGGCAAACTACACACCCCCGCAGGAAAGGATCTACTTCGGTGTTTCCGGCGATGCGATCGGGGAAGACAAGGAACTTGGGAATATTACCGTGCAGATTAAAGCGAGCACATAGGTAAGCGAATCATGGATCCCGGTGTAATGCAAAATGACACCGGGGACACAGAAAAAGAAATCGGTTATCCGCGCGTCGGGACTTCCGACCGGCTGATAAGCTGATAAAACAGTTGAAATTGATGCCCGTCGCAGATTCCGCGCGGGGATCCGATAAAATAAAAAATTTGAAAGGAAAAACACTATGAAAAAAACAATTACGATTCTGCTTGCTCTTCTGATGATGGCAACCTTCTCGGTTTCTGCTTTTGCCGCGTCTGCCGACAAGTCCGAGAACATTGACGTTAAGGCAGAGTACAAGGACAACAGCATCACCACCGATGAGATCAGCGTAGACATCTCGTGGGGAGCGATGGAATTTACCTACACGGTAAGCGGCGAAAAGAAATGGAATGCAAATGAACACAAGTACGATGACAACACCAAGGCGGCATGGACGGCAAAGGGCAACACCGTTACCGTAACCAACCATTCCAATGTTGCCGTGACCACAACCTTTAGCTTCTCTCCCTTGGCAGACTACACCGGCATTAGTGGCAGCTTCAGCAATAATACCCTGACACTGAAGTCCGCCGCAGGCGTCGGCACCGATGAAGCGTCGCTCAAAACCTTGACCGGCACGACAGACCTCACCCTTTCCGGTAGCCTCAAGAGCGGCACCGTACAGGGCACCAAGGTCGGCACCATCACGGTAGACATCAAAAAGAGCGCACAGTAACGCACAGTAACAAACAAAACCCATTTGTGATATTTTTCGCCAGATGACGGCGACAAATATAAGGAACCGCTGAATAAATCAGCGTTTCCATAAAAATCTGTTTTTCAAGGAGGAAAATACATGAAGAAACTTTTTGCAATTCTGCTTGCTGTTGCGATGATGGCAACCATGGCGGTTTCTGTCTTTGCCGAAAACAATGGACAGATCACACAGAATAATGGCTCACAAAACATCGCTGTCGCCGGCAACTATAAGCCGGGTGATGCCGCTGACGATAAGATTAGTGTTGACGTTTCGTGGGAAGGCATGACCTTTACCTACACAGAAGACCAGGCAGTATATAGCCCCGAGTCACACCAGACCACAAAGACCGGTAGCTGGAACCAAAACAAGGGCTCGATTACCCTGACCAACCACTCCAACGTCGGTATCGATGCGACATTCTCCTTT
>CAZMAZ010000170.1:2612-4038 GCA_964564255.1 uncultured Clostridium sp.
CCTTCGCAATTTGTATTTTCAAAAACAGTTTGTATTTTATCGCATTGTATAGGAGCCTTATGAAAAAGAACAAGTATACTTTACCAATCCTTTGCGCCGTGTTTGCCGTCGCGCTGATTGCCATGATTGTGGCGCTCTGCCTGCCCGAAGAGGAGCCGCCCCGCGGTGACTATGTACAGCCCGCATTTGATGATAATGCCGTAAGCGGAACCCCCGAGGTCGACGAGAGTCTCGGTTATATCGAATTGTATCAGGAAGGAATGGCATACCGCGTATCGGTTTGCGGCGTGCCGACGGCAGAGGGGAATGAACTGACCGTTTATTTTACCAATGCCGAGAGCAATCAAAAATATCTCAAGCTGCGTGTTTTGGACGAGAAAGGGAATATTCTCGGCGAGACCGGTGTGCTCCGTCCCGGTGAGTATGTGCAGACCGTGACACTTGCAAAGAGGGTTGCCCCCGGCACCGGCTTGAAATTCAAGGTGCTCGGTTTCGAACCCGAGGACTACTCCAGCGCCGGTTCGGTCATACTGAATGTCAAAGTAGCGGGCACCGACTATACAGGGCTGTGGATTGCCCTTGCCGTCACCGTCTTGGTCACCGTTTCCGTGACCGTTGCCGTCCTTGCTTCCCAAAAGGCAAAAAAGAAGGAAAAGGAAAAAAGAAAAAGCAGCGCGCAAAAAAGAAGATAAAAGAATATAAAAGATAAAAAAGCCCATTCGCCAAAGCCGCGGGTGGGCAAAGTTTTCGAAAAAAACTTGACATTCTTTTTCCGATATGGTACAATAAAGTATAATAATTGTATCGAACGATTGAAACGACGAGAGGGGAACACATGGCGAATTACACGAAAGAACAACGGGAAAAGAAGAAAATCGCTTTGATGGAGCGTTGCTACGATTGCTTTGCGGAAAAGGGATTGCACGGGACAGGCATTCGTGCGCTTGCACAGCACTGCGGCTGTACGTCCAATATGCTTTACACCTACTTTGCCGATTTGGATGATTTGATTGTGCAGTCGACCGCATACTGCATGGGCAAGGTGGAGGACGAATTTATGGCGCGTGCGCCCACAAATGTGGAAGATTTGTGGCGCTTTATCGACGAGGTTCCGTATTGGACGGCGCAGGAACATGGCAAGAAATATCGGCTGATGTATCAGATTTACACCCATCCGAAATATCTTGCGGAGGGGAAGCGCTTTTTTGCCGGCGTCAATGAACGCTACACCGCCTATGCCAAATTATTGGAGCCCAAGCTCGGTATTCCTTACAAGAAGCTCACTTCGCTGATTTTTATCCTAATTCGCGCCTGCGTGCATTTTTCGCTGTTTGAGGACGAATATTATTTGCATTCGCAAACCGAGGTGCTCAAGGAAAGTCTGGAGATGTTTGTCGGAAAATACGGCATGCTTACAACCCCGTAG